>NZ_JAOCLC010000011.1:0-94230 GCF_029845105.1 Stenotrophomonas sp. GD03654
CGCCGCAGGGCTGGCTCAGCGCTGCGGCACCTGCAGCAGATCAGCGGGGCCGGCCTGCGGCGCGGCTTCGATTACAGCGGATCACAGCACAGCACCTGGCCAGGCTTGCCCGAGTTGCCGAACGGGCAGCTCGGATGCGGCTCGCAACCGGGCGCATAGCCGGTCTTGGGGGCGACGGCGAAGGCCTGGCTGGCACCGAAGGCCATGGCCGCAACAACGACGATACCGGCGACGGACGAAAGCACTTTCTTTCCGATCATGTGTATCTCCTTGGTTGGCGTAGTGGTGTTGCAGTTGCCGAAGGCACTGGAGTGCCGGTTGTGGCGCGTATGCGGTAAACGATGACGCGCGCGCTGATGCGGCGCGCGGTATCTCAGGGCAGTGCGGCGACTGGCGTCAGCGAGTTCATGGCGGCGCGCACCACCTGCTCATCAAGCTGGCCCACATGCTTGTAGATCACGCTGCCATCGGTGGCCAGCACCATCAGCATCGGCGTGACCGTGGCGCGGTAGCGATTGGACGCATCGCCCTCGCTGTCGATGGCGATCGGGAACTGCAACGCATGCTGTCCGGCGTAGTCGGCCAGTTGGTCGTAAGGAGGCAGTCCCACACCGATCAGCTCACTGCGGCCGCGCGCTGCTGCGATCTGTTGCAACTGCGGCATCGAGGCCAGGCAGTAGCGGCAGGTAGTGGAAAAGAAGTACAGGATCTGAGGTGCGTCGCGCGCGCCGCCGATATCGACGTGGGTGTGCTGGGTCGTGCGCAGCGCCAATGCATCCGGGCGGCTGCCCAGGCCGGGACCATGTGCTTCCAGCCGCATGTTCTGCAGTTGGGCAGCCATCTGCGCGTTGATCTGCCGGAGCTGGTGGTTCTGCCATCCCAGCGCGACGATCAGCGCGGACAGCAGCAGGGCGACAACGGGGAACAGGACGCGCTTGAGCATCGATCATCCTTGAACACAGCGTTGGACCGAACATACCCGAACGGGCGCGTAGGATGTTAAGGCGATGTTCCCCGCACATCCGTAGAGGCGCCACCTGGACTAGAGTGGTGCCTGCGCGGTCAGGCACGCGCACCCCGCAACCACCACCAGGATCAAACAACGATGAGCGATCACGTACCGGTTTCCAGACCCAATCCGTTCTTCGAACTGCTGTTCGGCGGCAACATGCTGGAAGGCACCTTCAAGGCGGTGATCTGGGTGGCCTTGCTGGCGGCGGTGCTGGCCTGGACCACATTCCGCTGAGCGCGGTCGCTCAGGCACTGAAGGCCTGGCGCAGGCTGCGCAGGGTAGCCTGGCGATGTTCCTTTGCGGTTGCTTCGCCCATCTCAAGTTCCTGCAGGCGCAATCCCACCAGCGTCATCGACAACGCATAGCCGCGCGCTGCATCGGCAGCGCGCGAAAGGCCCAGTGCGCGGCGCGTCAGCGCGTTCACGTGTTCCAGGTCGGGCAGCAGCCCCAGGTAGGCGCGCTCGGCGCTGTCCAGGTCCGGGGCACGCAGGATCGCGTGCGCTTCAGCAGCAGGGGAGACGGAGGCCATGGGGGGTCCTTGTCCGTTACGGGAGCTCGATCAGAACGAGCGCATCAGGGAAACGAAGGCCGACGTCTGGGTACCGCGACGGGCCATCGGGCTGTCCTTTACGGCATCGCCGAACCACTGGTTGGCGACGACGCCGGTCGCGCGCCACTTCGTGCCTAGGGGCGTGCTGACGGCGATCTGCAGGCTCGGTGATGTCGCGCTGCCCGGGGTGTAGGCGGCAAGTCCCGAGCGCAGCGCTTCTTCGTCGGTGATGCCGTAGTAGTAGTCGAGCAGGCGCGCACTGGAGTGCACCACGCCGACCTTGGGCACCCAGGTGAAGCGACCGGCCTGGATCGGATAGCTGTAGTGCAGGCGCGTCTCCATGCCACCTCCGTGCCCGGTGACCTCGCGCATCACGCTGGCCTCGACGACGCCCCAGTCCGTGCTGTATTCACCATTGACGCCGGCCATGGCGGACATCTGCCGGCTGTGCAGGCGACGCAGCTGAGGATCGTTCACGTCGTCGGTCTTGAAGCGCAGCGTGTAGGGCGTGACTGCCGCCGACAGGCGCAGGCCCTCGCGCTTGTACAGGTACATGCCCAGCGAGCCCGGGCTGGCGAAGAAGCGCTCGCCCTGCCAGGCAATGGACGGTACGACCAGCGGCTTGACGTCGTAGTGGGCGTACGCCCCTGAGGTCGCGCCGGCACTGATGCCGGCCTGCACCCCCGTGTTGCGGTCGGCGGCGTGGGCGATCAACGGAAGGCCGATGGCAGCGGAGAACAGCAACGGGCGCAGCAGGGTCGGGGACAGCGACGGCATCGATCAGCCACTTTGCGGGGGATGGCTGCGCATGGTGGGGGCACAACATTGTCAGAACATTGCGCCTTGGCAATCGGCACGCGAACGCGCCCAAACCCGGCGCCAGGCACTATGATCGGCACCGTTTCCGGTTGCCGAGCCCCTGATGCGCATCCTCCTGGTCGAAGACGATCCCGATCTGTCCCGTGCCCTGCAATCGGGCCTGGAGCGGCAGGGCGTGGTCGCCGACGTGGTCGGCAGCCTGGCCGAAGCCGCGCTCGCGCTGCGCGAGCCGGTGCACCAGCTGATGCTGCTCGACCGCCAGTTGCCCGATGGCGATGGCGTGGCGTTCGTCGCGACCGCGCGCGCACTGCGCCCGAACCTGGCGGTGATCATGCTGACCGCCAAGGGCACGCTGTCGGACAAGGTCGAGGGGCTGGACGTCGGTGCCGATGACTACCTGGTGAAGCCGGTGGCGATCGAAGAACTGATGGCGCGCATCCGTGCAGTCTCGCGGCGGCCCTCGGCAATGGTGACACCGAGCCTGCATCTGGGTCGGCTGGAATTCGACTTCGAATCGCTGCAGGCACAGGTGGAGGGACAGGCGCTGGCGCTGCCACGCCGGCAGGTACTGGTCCTGCAGGCGCTGGCGATGCGTCAGGGGCGCACGGTCACCCGCAGCGCACTGGAGGCGGCGGTGTACGGTTTTGATGATGAGATCCAGTCCAATGCGCTTGATGCGCACATTTCCAAGCTGCGCAAGGCGCTGCAGCAGGCCGGGGCCGGCGTGGAGATCCATGTGATCCGAGGCGTCGGCTACCTGCTGGCGGAGGCCTGAGATGGCCCGTCCGATCCGCTCCATCACGCTTGGCCTGGCCTGGCGGTTGTTCCTGGCGCAGGCCTTCACCGTGCTGTTCGCGGTGGTCGCGCTGATCCTGACCTGGGGCGACAAGGACTCCTGGGGCATGGACATGTTCACCGCCGAGGCAGTGGCCAAAGCCGTGCACAGCGAAGGTGGCAGGTTGGTGCTGGACCAGGCGCGCTGGGAAAAGCTCAACGCCGGGGCCGGCGGCAATCTCTGGTTCGCGGCGGTCGATGACAAGGGCATGTGGCTGGAACGCGGCACGATTCCGGCGATCCACGCGCCGTTGCTGGCACGCTTGCCGACAGTGGGTGCAACCGAACTGGGTTCACTGGTGCCGCCCTATCTGGACGTGGCGCGGGTGATGATCCGCAACGAAGATGGGCGGCGCATCACGGTGATGGTGGGCGGGGCACCGAAGGGCGGGTTGCTGGATGGCGCGCTGATGGTGCTGCGCCTGATCGGCCTGTGGTTCTTCCTGCCGTTGATCGTGGTCACGCTGCTGGTGATGCCGACCGTGATCCACCGTGCGATGCGTGGCGTGCGCCGGTCCGCACAGCAGGCCAAGGAGCTGGACATCGGCCAGGCCGGCGCGCGGCTGGATGCACAGCTGGTGTCGACCGAGGTTGCGCCGCTGGTGGAGGCCTTCAACGATGCCATCGACAAGGTGCAGCAGGGCTATGCGGCGCGTGACAAGTTCCTTGCCGACGCCGCGCACGAACTGCGGGTGCCGATCGCGGTGGTGCAGGCGCGCCTGTCGCAGCTGCCGCAGGGCGAGCTCAAGTCGCAGCTGCTGACCGATGTTGCGCGGCTGGGCAACGTTGCCGAGCATCTGCTGGATCTGCAGCGGCTCGATCGCAACGTCGGCGCGCTGCAGCGGCTGGACCTGGCGCTGCTGGTGCGTGAGGCAGCTGCTGATCTGGCGCCACTGGTGGTCGGTGCCGGCTATGGCTTCGAAGTGGATGCACCGGAGGCTCCGGTGTGGATCCACGGCGACAGCTTGGCGCTGGGCCGGGTGATCGCCAACCTGGTGCACAACGCCATCGTCCACGGCGGCGGACGCGGCACCATCTGCGTGCGCCTGGACACGCGCGGCCTGCTGGAAGTCAGCGACCAGGGCGCCGGTATTCCAGTGAGCGACCGCGAGGCGATCTTCGAACCCTTCCATCGCCTCCGCGCGGCGGGCAGCGGCAGTGGCCTGGGCCTGCACCTGGTGAAGGAAATCGTGCAGCACCACGGCGGCTCGGTCAGTGTGGGCGAGGCCGCCGGCGGCGGTGCCAGCTTCCGGGTCAACTTCCACCGCGGCACCGTCCGGCGCTGACAGCCACGCGGGGAAAATCCCGATAGGCAGCCTGTTACGCCTGGCGGCAGGCTGGTGGAATGGTTTCCGAACGTTCCGCGCCGGCCCTGTTCGGCCCCGGCTGCGCCGCCGGCCTGGTGCTGGGTGCGTTGGCCTGCGTGCAGATGCCGGTGCTGCTGCCGCTGTGGCTGAGCGTGCCGATGGCGGTTGCCGGCGGTGCGGGCTGGCTGTTGCGCTGGCGCGGCCGGGCCTGGGCTGCAATCGTGCTCGGCCTGGCATGGGCCACATTGCACGGGCAGTGGGCCCTGCACGGCCAGCTACCACCGGGCGCGCCGCCGCAGGATGTGCAGGTGCGCGGGCGGGTGGCTGATCTTCCACAGCGCGGGCCCGGCTACACGCGTTTCGTGTTGCACGTGGATGAGGCCGATACGCTGCCAGCACTGCGTGGCAGGCGCCTGCAGCTCACCTGGAACGACCCGTGGCGCAGATCGTCAGCGCACGAGGCCGAGGGCGGACGCCATGCAGTTCGTGCGGGATCGCATTGGCAGTTGTCGTTGCGCGTGCGTGCGCCACGCTCGCGAATCAATCCCGGCGGCTTCGATGGCGAACGCCATGCATTGCTGCGCGGCATTTCCGGCAATGGCACGGTGCGCGATCCGGGCGCTGCGCATGAGCGCACGCCCGCGCAGGGCCTGCCGGCCTGGCGCGAGCGCAGTAGTGACGCCATCGCCACGCAGGTGGCACATCCTGCCGCACGGTTCGTGCAGGCCTTGGCCCTGGGCGACACCCGCGGACTGTCCGATGCCGACTGGGAGCACCTGCGCGCGCTGGGCCTGACCCATCTGGTCGCCATTTCCGGGTTTCACGTGGGCGTGGTGGCTGGTTTCGGCGTACTGCTGTGCCGCTTGTCGTGGTGGCTGTGTCCGCTGCTGGGACGGTACTGGCCACGGCCGCAGGCGGCGGCGTGGGGCGCGGCGCTGGCCGCAGCCGCTTATGCCGTGGCAGCCGGCGGCGCGCTGCCAACGGTGCGCGCGGCGCTGATGATCGGGCTGGTGGCACTGGCCCGTGCCGGACGTCGCCCGGTGGGTGCGGGGCAGGGGCTGGCCCTGGCCGCGATGGTGATGCTGCTGCCGGCGCCGCTGTCGGTGCTGTCGGCCGGGTTCTGGCTCAGCTTTGGCGGCGTGCTGTGGCTGCTGTGGTGCCTGCCGCGAACCGGGCCGGAGGGCGTCGGCGGCGGCCTGCGCGGCTTCCTGGCCGCGCAGGGCGTGGCCAGCCTCGGCCTGTTGCCGCTGTGCGTGGCCCTGTTCGGCGGCACCGCGCGCTTGGGGCCGCTGGTCAATCTGCCGATCATCCCGTGGTGGACGCTGCTGGTGGTGCCGTTGTCGCTGCTGGGTACCGGCCTGCACGCGCTGCATGACGGCGCCGGGCGTTGGGCCTGGCGCGTCGCCGCCTGGCTGTTCGAGCTCAGTTGGCAGGCCCTGCAGCCACTGGCGCTGCACCCGCAGGCGATGTGGTGGCTGGCCGAGGCGCCGCGCTGGACAGTACCGGCGGCGCTGCTGGGGGTGTTCTGGTGGCTGCTGCCGCGCGGCGGCGGCGGTGGCCTGGCGGGCCTGCTGCTGTGCCTGCCGCTGCTGTGGCCCGCCCGGCATGCACCGGCCGAAGGGGAACTGGAACTGCTGGTGCACGATGTCGGCCAGGGCACCGCGGTGTTGCTGCGCACGGCGCGGCACGCACTCTGGTACGACGTGGGGCCGCCGACCGGAGGCGATGGCAATGAGCGGATCCTGGTGCCGGTGTTGCGTGCGCTGGGGCAGGAGCCGCCGCAGCAGGCGATGCTCAGCCATGACCATCTGGACCACACCGGCAGCCTGCCGAGCCTGCGCCGGCAATTGCCTGGGTTGCAGCTGATGGCGCCGCCCGGCAGCACCATCGCCGGAGCCACGCCCTGCCAGCAGGGGATGCGCTGGCAGTGGGACGGTGTCGACTTCCAGGTGCTGCACCCGGCACCGGGCAGCCGGCAGGCTGAGAATGAAGACAGTTGCGTGCTGCGCGTCGCCAGCCGTCATGGCGTGGTCCTGCTGCCGGGCGATATCGGCCGCCCGGCCGAGCAGGTGCTGTTGCAGGCGTCTCCGGCGGCATTGAAGGCGGATGTGGTGCTGGTGCCGCACCATGGCAGCGGTGGCAGCTCCAGCGCGCCGTGGGTGGCCGCCGTGGCGCCACGGTTGGCAGTGGTCTCGGCCGGGCACCGCAACAGCTTCGGTCATCCACGCCGGGACGTGGTCGAGCGCTGGCAGGCGCAGGGGGCGGAAGTGCTGGCCACGGCCGACTCCGGGGCGATCCGCGTATGGCTTGGTGCACAAGGGCTGCAGCTGCGTGAACAGCGTATCCACGCATCCCGGTGGTGGGATGCCGCTGGGCGGGCGCGGTCGGCTGCTATCCTATCGCCGATCGAACAAGCGGCCATTGGGCCGGAGGGTTGAAACGTGTGGGAACTGGTCAAGGCCGGTGGCTGGCCGATGGTGCCGCTGCTGCTGTTGGGCGTACTGGCTTTGGCGATCATCCTGGAGCGTTTCTGGTCCCTGCGGCGAACTGAGGTGCTGCCGCCCGGCCTCGGCCAGGAAGTGCGCAACTGGGCCGCGCGCGGCAAGCTCGACCCGGCCCACCTGCAGACCCTGCGTAGCAACTCGCCGCTGGGCGCGCTGCTGGCCGCCGCACTGGAAGCGCGCAACCGCCCGCGCGACCAGATCCGCGAACGCATCGAAGACACCGGCCGTCACCTGGTGCACCGCATGGAGCGTTTCCTGAACGCGCTGGGCACCATCGCCTCGGCCGGCCCGCTGCTGGGCCTGCTTGGCACGGTCATCGGCATGATCCAGATGTTCCTGGGCATCCTCGACCACGGCGTGGGCGACGTGAACCAGCTGGCCGGCGGTATCGGCAAGGCGCTGGTGTGCACCGCCACCGGCATGATCGTGGCCATCCCGGCGCTGATGTTCCATCGCTACTTCAAGGGCCGTATCCACGGCTACGTGGTGGAAATGGAACAGGAAGCGAGCGCCCTGCTGGATACGCTCGACGGCCGCCCCGGGGTGATGAACCCGGCCCCGGCCGCGCGTCCGGCCGGCGCCGCCACGGCGAAGGCCTGATCGATGCGTATCGGCAACGACCGATCCCAGGATGAGCCGCATATCGATCTGGTGCCGCTGATCGACGTCATCCTGGTGCTGATCATCTTCTTCGTGGTCACCACCACCTTCGATGCGCGTTCGACGCTGCAGGTGCAGCTGCCAACGGCCAGCCAGCAGCAGACCAACGAACCGCCGCGCTCGCTCAGCGTGCTGATCAACGCTGAAGGCCGCTACTTCATCAATGACCAGGAAGTGCTGCGCAGCGACGTCGAGTCGGTCAAGCAGACCATCGCCGCCGTGGCCGGCAGCGATCGCGAGCAGACCGTGCTGCTGCGTGCCGACGCACGCACTCCCTACCAGGCCGTGGTGACCGCGCAGGACGCGCTGGGTCAGCTCGGTTTCCGCCGTATTGCCATTGCAACAGCACCCGAGGTGCGTCCATGAGTTCCAATCACGCGCCGGTGTGGCCGATCTACAAACGTCTGCTGGGGTACACCCGTGCCTACTGGGTATTCATGGTGGCCGCGGTCATCGCCATGGTGGTCGAAGCCCTGGCGGGCTATCACTTCACCAAGTTGATGGAGCCGCTGGTCAACCGTGGTTTCGTCAACCCGGAACCGCGCATGGCGGTGATCCTGCCGCTGACGATCCTCGGCCTGTTCCTGATGCGCAGCATTGCCACCTGGGTGAGCGACTATGCGCTGGCCAAGACCGGCCGCAGCGTGGTGCGCGACCTGCGCGAACAAGTGCTGGCCAAGTACCTGCACCTGCCGTCCTCGCATTTCGATACCGAAGCGACGCCGGTGATGGTCAGCCGCCTGAACTTCGATACCGAACAGGTCACCCAGGCCAGCGCCGACGCGCTCAAGACCGTGGTCGCCGATACCCTGACCATCATCGCCATGCTGGCGGTGATGCTGCAGATGAGCGTCAAGGTCACCGTGGCGATGCTGGTGGTGGTGCCGCTGATCGGCGTGATCGTGTCCTTCGTGGGCAAGCGCTACCGCCGCATCAGCCGTGGCATCCAGGACGGCATGGGCTCGATGGCGCAGACCGCCGAGCAGTCGCTGGCCGCGCAGCAGGAAGTGAAGGTGCATGGCACCCAGCAGCACGAGATCACACGCTATTCGCGCTTGGCCAACCGCATGCTGTCGCTGAACATGAAGGTGGAAGTCACCCGTGCCGCGGCGTCCAGCGTGGTCCAGTTCCTCGCCGCCCTGGCACTGGCGGTGATCGTCTGGGTATCTACGCGCGAAGCGCTGGCCGGTCG
The DNA here is from genome assembly GCF_029845105.1 of Stenotrophomonas sp. GD03654. Lineage (NCBI taxonomy): Bacteria > Pseudomonadati > Pseudomonadota > Gammaproteobacteria > Lysobacterales > Lysobacteraceae > Stenotrophomonas > Stenotrophomonas sp. GD03654. The sequence goes on from NZ_JAOCLC010000011.1 coordinate 8,879, forward strand.
TCTCAATGCGGGCCAGTTCATGGGCCTGATGACCTCGATGATGGCGATCATTCCTTCGCTGCGTCGTCTGACCAGCGTGCAGACCTCGATCTCGCGGGGCGTGGCGGCTGCCGAGCGTCTGTTCAGCATTCTCGACATGCCGGTGGAGCGCGACGAGGGCCGCAGGACGGTGCAGCGCGTGCGTGGCGAACTGGCCTTCGACCACGTCATGCTGCGTTACCGCGAGGACAGTGGCATTGCGCTGGACGACATCAGCTTTGTTGCCAAGCCCGGAACGGTCACCGCCATCGTCGGCCGCTCAGGCAGCGGCAAGACCAGCCTGATCCGGCTTGTGCCGCGCTTCTATGAACCCAGCGGCGGACGCATCACCCTTGATGGCGTCGCGCTGGATGATTATCCGCTGGCCGACCTGCGTCGCCAGGTGGCGATGGTGGGGCAGAAGGTCATGCTGTTCGATGACACCATCGCTGCCAACATCGCTTACGGCATGGAGGCCAGCGACGAGCAGATCCGCGCGGCGGCCGAAGCGGCCAATGCGTGGGAATTCATCGCACGCATGCCGCAGCAGCTGCAGACCCCGGTGGGTGAGAACGGCGCGCTGCTGTCCGGCGGCCAGCGCCAGCGCCTGGCGATCGCCCGCGCGATCCTGCGGGATGCGCCTATCCTGATCCTTGATGAAGCCACCGCCGCGCTGGACAACGAATCCGAGCGGCTGGTGCAGGATGCGCTGCAGCGCCTGATGCCGGAGCGCACCACGCTGGTCATCGCGCACCGCCTGTCGACCATCGAGCACGCCGACCTGGTGCTGGTGATGGACCACGGGCGCATCGTCGAACGTGGCACCCACAAGGAGCTGCTTGCCATGGGCGGCCTGTACCAGCATCTGCACAGCATGCAGTTCCGCGAAAGGCAGGACTGATGGCCGGCAAGGGTACCCAGACCCCGCCGTATTGGTACGACGGCAGCCCGGTTCCGTGGGCGATGCGTCTGCTGGCGCCGCTGTATGCCGGCGTCACCGCGCTGCGCCGCCGGGCCTATCGGCGTGGCTGGCGCAAGCGCTACACGCTGCCGGTACCGGTCATCGTGGTTGGCAACATCACCGCCGGTGGCACCGGCAAGACGCCGCTGACCATCGCCCTGGTCGAGCGCCTGCGTGCCGCCGGCTGGAAGCCGGGCGTGGCCAGTCGTGGCTACGGCCGCGAGGATGCGGACAAGCCGCTGTGGGTGAAGGCTGATACGCCGACCGCCAAGGGGGGTGACGAACCGGTGCTGATCGCCTGGAAGACCGGCGTGCCGGTGCGCGTGGACAGTGACCGCGTTGCTGCCGGCAAGGCGCTGATCGAGGCCGGCTGCGATGTGATCGTCTGCGACGACGGTCTGCAGCACTACCGGCTGGCGCGCGACATCGAAATCGAGGTGGTTGATGCGCAGCGCCGCTACGGTAATGGCCGGATGATCCCGGCCGGACCACTGCGCGAGCCGGTCAGCCGCGCCAGCGAGTGCGATTTCCGCGTGGTCAATCTCGGCCAGGCCGATGAGGAATCTGCGGCCCAAGCCTGTGGCTTCGGCCAGTGGCCGATGGCACTGCACATCGACAGCGCACAACCGCTGGCCGGAGGCCGTGCCCGTCCGCTGTCGTACTTCAAGGGCCAGCGCGTGCACGCCGTGGCCGGCATCGCGCATCCGCAGCGTTTTTTCGACATGCTGCGCGCGCGTGGTATCGGCGTCGTACCGCACGCCTTCGCCGACCATCAGGCCTATCAGCCGCAGGACCTGTCCTTCGGCAGCCAGCTGCCGGTGCTGATGACCGAAAAGGATGCGGTGAAATGCCGCGCGTTCGGCAATGACTGGCATTACGCGGTCCCGCTGCGTGCTGAGCTGCCTGCGGCATTCTGGGTGGCGCTGACCGACCGCCTGGACAAGCTGCGACCGAACTGAATGGCGCGGCGGCGCTTGCATTCATGCGCCGCCGGCCGCATTCCCGTTGTAACGAGCCTGCCGAGTACCGCCCCATGACCGAATTCGTCGTCGCCATCCCGGCCCGCTATGCCGCCTCGCGGTTGCCGGGCAAGCCGCTGCGCCTGCTGGGCGGTGAGCCGCTGGTGCTGCACGTGGCGCGCCGCGCGCTGCAGGCCGGTGCCGGAGAGGTCTGGGTCGCTACCGACGACCAGCGCATTGCCGACGCACTGTCCGGGCTGGCCGAAGTGAAGGTGGCAATGACCGCCACCTCGCATGCTTCCGGTACCGACCGCCTGGCCGAGTGCGCGCGCATCGCTGGCTGGGTCGACGACACCGTGGTGGTCAATCTGCAGGGCGATGAACCGTTCGCGCCCGCGGCGGGCATCCGCGCGGTGGCCGAGGCGCTGGTTGAAGGCAATGCGCCGATGTCGACCCTGGCCACGACCGTCGAGGATGCGCATACCTTGTTCGACCCGAACGTGGTGAAGCTGGTGCGCAATGTGCGCAACGAGGCGATGTACTTCAGCCGCGCGCCGATTGCGTGGCACCGCGATGGCTTTGCGCGCAGCCGCGACACGTTGCCGGCCGGTCACAACTGGCTGCGCCATATCGGCATCTACGGCTACCGGGCCGGCTTCCTGCAGCAGTTCGCGGCGATGCCGCCGGGCCAGCTGGAGCAGGTCGAATCGCTGGAACAGCTGCGCGTGCTGGAAGCGGGCTTCCCGATCAGCGTGGCGATCTCGCCGGAGCCGTTCCCAGCCGGCATCGACACCCCCGAGGACCTGGAGCGCGCCGAAGCGTTGCTGCAGGCAATGGCCGCGCGATGAAGCTGCTGGTCGTCTGCCTCGGCAACATCTGCCGTTCGCCGATGGCCGAAGGTGCGCTGCGCGCCCGCCTGGAGGCCTCGCCGCTGGCCGGGCGGGTGCAGGTGGATTCGGCTGGCACCGGCGACTGGCACGAGGGCGAGCCACCGGATCGGCGCGCGATCGCCTGCGCGGCCGGGCACGGTGTGGACATCGGCGGCCTGCGTGCGCGCCAGCTGCAGGCCGCGGATTTCGACCGCTTCGACTGGATCCTGTGCGCCGACGAAGCCAACCTGCGTGATGCCGGTCGCTTGGCCACCTCTGCCCAGCGCGAACGCTTGGCACTGTACCTGCCATGGTCGGGCGGAGAGGGCCGGATGGCGATCCCGGATCCCTACACCGGCGGTAGTGATCATTTCGAACAGGTCTGGTCGCTGGTCGACAATGCTGCAAAACGTGCCGTGGCACGACTGTTGCATGACGCCGACTCCGGCATAATCGGGTCATGAACGTCCAGCCCGTCCCGGACCTGCCCGAGTTCGCCACCTGGCTCAATGCCACCCCCTGCACCCTGACCGAACTGCGCGGTCGGCCGGTGGCGCTGTTGTTCGTCAACGCCGCCTCCGCCTGGAGCGCGCAACGCCTGGCCGAATTCGGCCAATGGCTGTCACGCCACCCCGGCAAGCTGCAGCCGCTGGTGCTGCAGGTGCCGCGCTTCGACTTCGAACGCGACGCCGGTGCCGCACTGAAGCTGTTGCGTCGCCAGGGCCTGACGATGCCGGTCCTGCTCGATGCCGACTGGGATGGCTGGCGCCGCTTCGGCATCACCGCCTGGCCAACCCTGGTGCTGCTGGATGCGCAGGGCCGCGAACAGCAGCGGCTGGTCGGCCAGGGCGCGCCCGGCGAACTGGAGCGTGCCTTGAACGCACTGTGCGAAGGCGCACCGTCGGCGCCGCCGCGCGGCGGCAGCGAACTGCATCCGGAACCGCGCCAGTCCCTGCGCTTCCCGCAGGGACTGGCGGTCAGCACCGAACGCCTGTACATCGCCGACAGCGGCCATCACCGCATCCTCGAATGCAGCCATGGTGGCCGCATCCTGCGCCAGTTCGGCCTCGGCACCGCCGATTTCATGGACGGCAACCTCGCCGAAGCGGCGTTCCATCGCCCGCAGGCGCTGGTGCTGGAGCGCGATTCGCTGTACGTCGCCGACACCGGCAACCACGCGGTGCGCCGCATCAACCTGTTGACCGGCATCGTCGACACGCTGTGTGGCAACGGTCGTCCCGGGGCGCCGGTGGAAGGTCCGGTCGCGCAGGCGCGGCAGGTCCCGCTGGACCATCCGGTTGGCCTGGCCATCGCCGACAACCAGCTGCACATCGCCATGGCCGGCGACAACCGCATCTGGAGCTACCACCTGGGCCAGCGCAGCCTGCAATGGCGCGCGGGCAGTGGTTCCATCGACGAGCGGGATGGCAGCGGCCATCTGGCTGCCTTTGCCCAGCCAACCGCGCTGGCCGTGGTGCAGCAGGTGCTGTACGTGGCCGACGCGCTGGGTTCCTCGATCCGCGCGCTGCAACTGCGCGGCGACCTGGTGCAGACGCTGGTCGGGCAGGGGCCGTGGCGCTTCGGCAGTGAAGACGGCCCGCGTGCGCAGGCCAGCCTGCAGTTTCCCCAGGCGATTGCATTGAGCGCGGACGCCCCGCTGCTGTGGATTGCCGATACCGGCAACGGCCGCCTGCGCACGCTGCGCCTGGGCGGTGGCGAACTGACCACCCAGCCCCTGCCGCGTCGCCTGCATGGCCCGGCCGGGTTGGCGGTGGGCGCCGGGGCGGTGTGGATCGCCGAGACCGACGCCCACGCCGTGCTGCGATTCGACCCCGACAGCGGCGTGCTCAGCGAAGTGCCGATCAGCGAATGACCGACGTTCCTGCTCCGGTCTTCGACGGCAAGGCCTTCGCGGCCCAGCTCAGCACCGCCCCCGGCGTATACCGCATGTACGCGGCCGACGACACTCTGCTGTACGTGGGCAAGGCGCGCGCGCTGCGCAATCGCGTCGGCAGCTATTTCAACGGCAGCCCGAAGAACGCGCGGATCATGTCGATGATCTCGCAGATCACGCGCATGGACGTGACCGTGACGCGCTCGGAAGCCGAGGCGCTGCTGCTGGAAAACCAGCTGATCAAGTCGCTGTCGCCGCGCTACAACGTCTCGCTGCGCGACGACAAGACCTACCCGCATGTGCTGCTGACCCGCGAGGACTGGCCGCGCATCGCGCTGCATCGTGGTCCGCGCGCCATTCCCGGCCGCTATTTCGGGCCGTATCCCGGCGTGACCGCAGTGCGCGAAACGCTGAACCTGATGCACAAGCTGTTCAAGCTGCGCAGCTGCGAGGACAGCGTGTTCCGCAACCGCTCGCGGCCGTGCCTGCAGTACCAGATCGGACGCTGCAGCGCGCCCTGCGTGGAGCTCGTGCCGGCAGCGGAGTATGCCGAGTCGGTACGCCGCGCCGCGCTGTTCCTCGAAGGCAAGAGCGACGAGCTCACCCGCGAGCTGGGCGAGCAGATGCAGGCCGCCAGCGAGGCACTGGAATTCGAGCAGGCTGCGCGTCTGCGCGACCTGATTTCCTCGCTGCGCAGCATGCAGACCCGGCAGTACGTGGATGGCCGCGCCGCCGACCTGGACGTGCTGGCGGTGGCCATGCAGGGGTCTCAGGCCTGCGTGCTGCTGCTGGCGTTCCGTGATGGCCGCAACCTTGGTACCCGTCCGTTCTTCCCGCGCACCAACGGTGAAGAAAGCCCGGAAGAGGTGCTGGCCGCGTTCGTCTCGCAGTACTACATCGAATTCGAGCCGCCGCGCGAGATCCTGCTGGACCGCGAGATTCCCGACGCCGACCTGCTGGTTGCCGCGCTGTCGGCCTCGGCCGAGCGCAAGGTGCAGCTGAAGTGGAACGTGCGCGGCGAGCGCGCCGGCTACGTGGAACTGGCCAGCCGCAACGCGCAGCTGACCCTGGCCACCGAACTCAACAGCCGCAACGCGCAGCACGCGCGCAGTGATGCGCTGCGCGAGATGCTGGGTCTGGCCGAGCCGGTCAAGCGGGTCGAGTGTTTCGATATCAGCCACACCCTGGGCGAGGCTACCGTGGCCTCGTGCGTGGTGTTCGATGCGGCCGGCCCGGTGCGTGCGCAGTACCGCCGCTTCAACATCAGCGGCATCGAGCCCGGCGATGACTACGCCGCCATGCGCCAGGCCATCGACCGCCGCTTCCGCCGTGCGGTGGAAGAGCAGGGCGTGCTGCCGGACGTGCTGCTGATCGACGGTGGCGCCGGGCAGCTGGCGCAGGCCCAGTCCGCACTGGCCGATCTGGGCGTGGAAGGCGTGCTGCTGGTGGGCGTGGCCAAAGGCGTGGAGCGCCGCGCCGGCCACGAAGCGCTGGTGATGCCCGATGGCCGCGAGCTGCGCCCGGGCGCGGCCAACCCGGCGCTGCAGTTCATCCAGCAGGTGCGCGACGAGGCGCACCGCTTCGCCATCACCGGCCATCGCGGCCGCCGCCAGAAGGCGCGGATGACCAGCAAGCTGGAGGACATCCCCGGCATCGGGCCGCGCCGGCGTGCCAGCCTGCTCAAGCATTTCGGTGGCCTGGTGGGCCTGAAAGCGGCCGGTGAAGCGGAAATCGCCAAGGTGGAAGGCATCAATGACGCCCTTGCGGCACGCATCTACGCTAACCTGCACGGGTTGGCCACGCCTGATGCGGCCGAGTAGAGAGAGAAGCACGCAAGCATGAAGTTGACCCTGCCCACCTGGCTGACGTTGTTGCGGATCGTGATGATCCCGGTGCTGGTGCTGGTGTTCTACCTGCCCTACACCTGGACCAACTTCGCTTCGGCGGCGATCTTCGGTATGGCCGCGATCACCGACTGGCTCGACGGCTGGATCGCACGCCGTTACCAGCTGGAGTCGGCCTTCGGCGCCTTCCTCGACCCGGTCGCGGACAAGCTGATGGTGGCAGTGGCACTGTTCCTGATCGTGCAGGGCCACCCGACGCCGTGGATGGCCTTCTGGGCAGCGGTCATCGTCGGCCGTGAGATTGCGGTATCGGCGCTGCGCGAGTGGATGGCCGAGCTGGGCCAGCGCGCCAAGGTGCGCGTGGCGATGATCGGCAAGGTCAAGACCACCGCGCAGATGGTCGCGCTGCTGTGCCTGCTGTATTCGGTGGCCCCGAACGTGCCGGTGGAAGACATCTGGATGGGCTGGCCGGTGTTCCATGTCGGCGACTGGACCCTGGCCATTGCCGCGGTGCTGACCCTGTGGTCGGGCCTGCAGTACCTGCACGCTGCCTGGCCGAGCCTGCGCGATGACGAGCGCGCGGCGCGCGAGCGGGCGCGGCAGAAGAAGCTGGGCAACTGACCTGGGGTCTGACCCCATCGATGCGTCTATCCACGCATGGCGTGGATCTACTGGAAATGCCGCATCCAAGGAGGGGGCGGATCCATCAGTTTGCGGAGACGCTGTAGTAGATCCACGCCATGCGTGGATACGCGGTGCCAGGTGCCTCGGTAGACCCTGAAAAAAGCGCTTGACGCCATCCTTGGAATAGGTAAAATTTCGCCTCCCAAGCGGGAATAGCTCAGTTGGTAGAGCGCAACCTTGCCAAGGTTGAGGTCGCGAGTTCGAGTCTCGTTTCCCGCTCCAGATAGTGATCTACAGACTTCTACTGACGTCTGTAAGTCGTTGAAAAGAGGGGCTTTGGCCCCTTTTTTCATTCCAGCGAGCGCCACGGAAATCCACCCACAGCTACCGTTTTTGAGTGACCAATTGAGGCACAAGAATACGGTTGGGACGGCTACCGGATAGTTGCTGGGGCTGAGCGGGAACCATGACGAGCATTAGGCCTAAGTCATAACTTAGGAGCCTCGAAATGGCACTCTCTGATCTGACAGTCCGGCAGGCAAGAACCACCGGCAAGCGCTACACCCTCTCCGATAACGACTGCCTGGGCCTGATGGTCTCTGCCGCAGGCGGCAAGTCGTGGATCTTCCGATACTACTGGCTGGGCAAGCAAAAGCGCATGTCCCTGGGTGGCTATCCCGCCCTCAGTCTGCGCGAGGCCCGCGCCGAGCGGGACAAGGCTCAGGTTCTGCTCGCCAAGGGCATTGATCCCCAAATCGAACGCGACCAGCGCCGGCACGCGGCCAAGCTGGCGGGCGAATACACCTTCAAGAACGTCTTCGATGCTTGGGTCGAGCATCGCCGCAAGGAACTCAAGGAAGGCCGTCAGAGCACGCTTTCGCAGATCCTGCGCATCTTCAACAAGGACGTGCTGCCTACCCTGGGGAAGATGTCGATCTACGACATTCGACGGCCCCAGCTCGTGGGCGTCGTGGCGGCGATCGAGAAACGCAAGGCGTTCACCACCGCCGAGAAGGTCCGCACCTGGTTCAACCAGATGTTCCGCTATGCCCTGGTCATCGCCGAAGGGCTGGAAGTCAATCCGGCCGCGGACCTGGACGTGGTGGCCGAGCCCAAGCCCCCGGTGGCCCACAACCCCTATCTGCACCTGCCCGAGCTGCCCGAGTTCCTTCAGAAGCTCCGGCGCTACAACCCCCGGGGCTGGCAGACCCAGCTTGGCGTCCGGCTGCTGTTCCTGACGGGGGTGCGCACGGGCGAGTTGCGCCTGGCCGAGCCTGAGCAATTCGACCTCGACCGCGGCTTGTGGATCATCCCGCCGCAGGTCGTCAAGCAACTCCAGGACGAAATGCGCAAGGCCGGCAAGCGGCCGCAGGACGTGCCGCCCTACATCGTGCCCCTGTCCCTGCAGGCCATCGAGATCGTGCGCTATCTCCTGGGCGTGATGCGTCCAGCGCAGAAGTACCTGCTGTCGCATCGCAGCGAACTCAAGAAGCGCATCAGCGAGAACACCCTCAACAAGGCCGTGCAGCTCATGGGCTACGAGGGGCGCCTGACCGGCCACGGCATCCGCGGCACCATCTCGACCGCGCTCAACGAGATCGGATACCCGAAGATTTGGGTGGACGCTCAGCTTTCGCACTCCGACCCCAACAAGGTGAGTTCGGCCTACAACCACGCCAAGTACGTGGAGCCTCGGCGTCGCATGATGCAGGACTGGGCAGACCGTCTTGACCTGCTCGAACAGGGTGAAGTCGAAGCCGCGAGCGCGCATCTGACCATCCGTATCGACGGGGTGCCGGCAATGGCGGAAGTGGAGGAAGTGGTGGGCGCGGTCTCCACGACTGCTGAGCCTGTTGTCCCCGGCGTGCCGCCCGTGGTGGCCACGCCTATCGTCGTGACCCCCAACAGCGGCGGAATCATGTTCCAGCGGCTGTCGCAGGTGCCGCCGCCTCCGGTGCATGCCCCGGAGCCGGAAGTCTCCGCGATCCAGCGCGAGCGCGAGGAAATGCTGGCCATCTACGAGTCGCCGAACAATCTGCCGGTCCCGCTGTTCGGCAAGCTGGCCGGGAAGTCCAAGGACCAGATCAACCGCGAGCTGAAGGCGGGCAAGCTGCTGTCGATCAGCCTGGGCAACCGGGGGCAGCGGGTTCCCGACTGGCAACTGGTGCCGCTCAAGCACAAGCTGGCCCAAGTGCTCATGAACCAATGCCCGCACGCCGATTCGTGGGACCTGTACCGCATGCTGACCCAGCCTCACCCCGACCTGGGTGATCGTGCGGCCATTGATGCGGTCACGCCAACGAACGTGCCCGCAATCATCCGGGTTCTCATGGGCGACTACCAGCACCATGCGGATGTGCCCGAGGCCGTTGCCCCGCGGCCCATCCCCGAGGACGTGCGGCAGAGCGTCCGCCGACTGGTGGACAGCGCAGCGGTGCTTGAAGGGGTCTAGTCCGGTCTAGTCCCATGCTGCAACCTATGGCCGGGATGAGACGGCTCCGGCCTATAGGAGTGCCTGCTACAGGGCGCCTGCCTCGGCGATCTGCAGCGCCCTGCGCTCGAAACGCTTGGCAGCAGAATCTGCTTGCGCGTGGGGCCGTTGGAGGTACGTCACGATCTCATAGGGGCCATCGGCGAGCGGTCGCATGCTTACCCCCCATTGATGGGCACGCTCGATGCGCGATTGCGCGCATACGCCGATGCCGTAGCCGGCTGAAACCCACAGCGCCATCATCTCGAATGAAGTTGCAGGCAGGATGTTCTCTTGGTCCACTGGCATCAGGGAGGCCAACCTCTCGTCCAGCAAGGGACAAGCCTCCGCCTGCCAGCGATAGATTGGATAGTCCTGAAGATCGGAGATGGTGAGCTTCGCCTGATCAACCAAACGGAACCGCGGTGGTATCGCGACGGCCATGCTTTCGCACCACAGCCTCCGGCTACTCGTCAGGTGATCCCCCGCACTGCTAAGAGATAGCCCCGCGTCGTAGCGGCCCTCATGCAGGCCCGTTACCAGCTCTTGATCCGAAACTTCACGCACGGCGATCGCGACACCCGGCTCGTGCGCTCGCTGCAGTGCAAGCAGCGCCGACAGCCGTGAAGACGGCACACCTGGCGCTATGGCGAGTGTGAAATTCGGGGACGGTCTGATGGCGTTGTGCATGGATGCCCCCAAGAGGCAACGGGATCGAAAAGAGCAGCCGACATCATACTCAAGAGATATCTTTAACGTGGTTAAAGATCAGTGATTCCATGACGCTTCTGCGAATGCAGAAGCGCACTATTCGGCCTGGACGGCCCGCCGGAGTAACCACCTATGAGTCCGCACCGGCGTTGGCGTTCGGGCAAGCGGTGCGAGCCGCTCGCCTGGCTCAGGGGATTGCTCAGGATGAGTTCGCGGGCTTGGCGGGGATCGCGCGCTCGCACATGGGCAAGATTGAGCGCGGCGAGCACATGCCGACACTCGCTCTCATTCTAAAAATTTCCCTGGCTCTCAAGATCAGCTCGGCCGAACTGATGACGGCCACGGAGCGCAACCTCTACCTTCAGGGCGATGCGTGACGCCGGATGTGGCGCAGGCGTCGTAGCTAATCGCTCTTTGGCGAACGCAAACGCTCGATGAAGCGCTCTACGGGTGCGGATAGTCCGCTACCGCCTTCGGGCCGAAGCAGGTAGGTGATGATGACGGCCGAATCGAGCGCCAACGGCCGGATCACCACGTCGGGACGTTGACACGCCGCGATTCGGGTCGCCGTTGCGAAGCCGATGCCGTAACCAGCTCCGACCAATGTGAGCATCATGTCCAGCGACGAGACATGCTCAACGATGGTGGACTCGCGCTCCAGGGGATGTAGCAGCCGGGTCAATTCGCGGCAGTAGCCCTCGCAAAGCTGCGGATCGCACATCACCAGCGGGTAACTCACGAGTTCACGTAGCGACACTTCCTTGTGGGCCAGCAACGGGTGCCGGATCGGCACGGTCACCACCAGCGGGTCCTGCCAGATGGGCTCCGTCACCAGTCCGTCGCCGACGTCCGCGGTGTGTGCGAAACCGATCGCGAAGTCGCCGGATCGCAGTCCCCGCAACTGTTCCGCCAGGGTGACCTCGGAGAGCCGTATTTCGATCTCCGGCTCCTCCTGGCGGCACAGGGCAAGAAGTGCAGACAGCCGCGGGTCGATGGCGCCATCGGAGATGGCGATGCGCACGCTGCCTCTTAGGCCTGCGGCGATCGCCCTGACGTTTTCTCGTGCCTGCTCCAGGTTGGTGAACAGCCTGCGAATGTCCTGAAGGAAGGTGGTGCCCGCTGGCGTCAACCGCGTTCCCCGCCGATCGCGGTCAAAGAGCAGCACCCCCAGTTCGTCTTCCAATTCCTTGATCGTGCGGGACAGCGGCGGCTGCTCGATGTGCAAGCGCTCCGCAGCACGGGTGAAATGCAGCTCTTCGGCGAGAGCCACGAAGCAGCGCAAATGACGAAGTTCCATGGGCACGTCCTTCAGCAATCCTGGTCATTGGGTTGGCCACGGCGCATTGCTGCCGAAGTGCGCTTAGAGGGGGCGACGTAGTGCTGGGTCCCTCTTCAGGGCGAGGAAAAAGGCCATCGGTGTATCTGAATAAGAATACATATGTTCATGTATTAACTCAAGTCAAGGGCGGTAGCAACTGTTTCGGAACGTGACGCCGAAGCCAACCCGCTCAATGCTTGAGCGGCTAAGGCAGTACTGACGCCAAAGTAGCGCGAGCCCACAGAGGGGCTCGCGAGATGTAGGACTGAAGGCGCTCTGCCTTCATGGAAAGGCCCAAATCAGGCCGGGTTGATTTCCAACGAGCCACGGTTGATCTGGTCGCGTTCCATCGACTCGAACAAGGCACCGAAGTTTCCTTCGCCGAAGCCCTCGCGGTAGTTGCCCTTGCGCTCGATGAACTCGAAGAACACCGGGCCAAGCAGCGGCTCGGAGAATATCTGCAGCAGCAGGCGGGGCTGGCCGCCTTCGGTCGTGCCGTCGAGCAGAATGCCGCGCGCCTGCAACTCGGGTACGGGCTGGCCATGGCCGGGCAGGCGCTTTTCCAAGTTTGCGTAATAGATGTCGTTGGGGGCGGTCAGCAGCGGGATACCGGCCATCTGCACGCGGTCGAGCGCATCGAGTAGGTTGTCGCACAGCAGGGCGATGTGCTGGATGCCCTCGCCGCTGAACTGCATCAAGAATTCCTCAATCTGGCCGCCGCCCTGGCGTGCTTCCTCGTTCAGCGGGATGCGGATCAGGCCGTCCGGCGCGCTCATCGCCTTGGAGGCTAGGCCGGTGTACTCGCCGTTGATGTCGAAGTAGCGGATCTCTTGGAAGTTGAAGAACTTCGTGTAGAAGTCGGCCCAGTACTCCGACTCGCACAAGCGCAATCCCATGGACGTGTTCCGCGCGTCTGTCCAGAACTGGCCAGAGGTTGTGGAGTGCCATGCGCTGACCGGCGACATGGACTATCTGCTGCGGGTGGTCGTCATGGACATGGCTCACTACTCCCGCTTCGTGCTCGACACGCTGCTCAAGCACCCCAGCGTGCAGGACTGCAAGACCAGCTTCGTGCTGGATCGCGTAAAGAGCACCACGGCCTTGCCCCTATGAGCATTCGGCCGGTTGGTGTGGCGGGGATGCAAATAGCGATTGACCTTCCAACGGTGGCAAGGAGCACACTTCAAACACCCCAACCCGAAAGGAGTTTTCCATGCAATTCCATCTCGAAGACATGACCTGCGGCGGCTGCGCCCGCACTGTGACGAAAACGATCCAAATGATCGACCCCAACGCCAAGATCGTCACGGACCCGCCGACCCGCCGTGTCGAGGTCCAGACCTCGGCCTCGCAAGAGCAGATCGCCGCGGCCCTGAGCGAAGCTGGCTTCCCGCCGCGCGCGCAGTAACACCGCATCGTGGCCGGCATGCACACAGGACGGCCGATGCGAGCACGTGCGCTGCGCCGTACCTGGCGCGGCGCTCAGTGCATCCCAAGGTAGGCCGACCTTGGCCACAGGGCCATCGCCACCATCATCAGGTTCTCGGTCAGGGACACGAAGCCCAGCGGCACGTTGCTGTCCCCGCCCACGCAGGCGCACTTGAGTTCCCGGCGATCGACATAGACCGCCTTGAAAACCGACACGGCCCCGACGGTCCCGATGAACAGCGCCAACGGAATCGACACCCACATCCCCACGCCCGCGACCATCTGGACGCCTGCGATGGCCTCCGCGAACGGGTAGAAATAGGCATACCGAACCCAGCGCTTGGCCAGCAGGTCGTCGCGAAGCCGTCCACGTCCTTGAGCTTCTGCAGCGCCAGGAGGCACATGGCAAAGGCCACGAACCACTCTGCCGCCTGAATGCTCTAGACTTGGCCGAAGGCCGCCCAGCTCGCCGCCAGCGCCATTGCGGCCGCCGTGGCGAACAGCGCGATCACAGGGGTCTAGGTCACGGCGTTCTTGTCCTTCACGGACATGCCGAAGAATTTGCGTAGGTCGTCGTAGCCGCCCACGCGCCGCCCGTTTATGAAGACCTGGGGCGTGGTCTCGATGCCATGCTCCTTCTTGAACGCATCCGTCTGCTCGCGGCTTGCCAAGTGTTTGTCCTCGACCTCGTAGCCCTTGCGGTTGAGCAGATCGAGCGACTTCAGCCCGTAGGGGCAGGTATGGCCGGGCATGACCATTCGGTAGAGCGTGGCTAGCTTGGGCGCAGACATGCAGGACTTCTCCTGTGGGACTTTCCATGGGCCGGCCGTCACGGATTTAAGGACGTTGATGACCTTTCCAGCCTAACCGACGACCGTGCAAAGGGAGTGTAGACACCTGGCTCGCGGGTTGGTCTGGCCCACGGGTTGGTTATCTGGCGGCAATGCCGTCAGTCCTCCATCTGCCAGAGCAACCCTGCCGCAGGCCGGTGCGCCTGAGGCAGCACGCAGGCTCCTAGTGGTTCTCCTTGGCATGGTTGATCGTGTACTTGGGGATCTCGACGGTCAGGTCTTCGGTCGCAACGATGGCCTGGCAGCTCAGCCGCGACTGCGCCTCCAGTCCCCAGGCCCGGTCGAGCAGATCGTCCTCGCATTCCTCGACTTCGTTTAGAGAATCGAACCCCTTGCGCACGATGCAGTGACAGGTCGTGCAGGCACAGCTCATGTCGCAGGCATGCTCGATCTCGATGCCGTTGTCCAGCAGGGCCTCGCAGATCGAAGTGCCTGCTGGCACGTTCAGTTCGGCTCCCTCAGGCGCCAGTTCAGGATGGGGCAAGACGGTGATTTTGGGCATATCTCTCCTGGCTGCTCAGTGCGCACACGGCTTTTTTCCTGCTGCGTTGGCTCGCGCGCGGCGCGGCACTGCGCCAGTGCGCGCTTCGGGCTTGTTGTCACTGATATCGGGCTGCTCCAGCGTGTGCAGGATCGGGCAGTCGGGCCGTTCGTCGCCGGCGCAACACCGGATCAGCGCCTTGAGCGTCGCGGCCATCTCCAGCATGCTCTCGATGCGCCGGTCCAACTCGTCGATGTGTTGCTGGGCCAGACGCTTTACATCAGCACTCTGGCGCGACTTGTCATTCCACAGTCCCAGCAAGTCCGTGATCTCGGCCACCGAGAAGCCGAGGTCGCGCGAACGCCGGATGAAATGCAACCGGTGAACGTCGTCCTGGGTATAGGCGCGGTAGCCCGAATCGGTGCGGTCAGCCGGAGGGATCAGACCGATTTGCTCGTAGTAGCGGATCATTTTGGCCGAGACCTTCGAGGCCTTGGATGCTTCACCGATGTTCATGGTGTTCCTCCTTTCTCAATGAGCGGTATCCGCCGCCAGCGGCGGCTGGAAGCGGCGCAGGCGCAGCGCGTTGCCGAGCACGAACACGCTGGACAGCGCCATCGCGCCAGCCGCGAAGATCGGCGACAACAGCACACCGTATGCGGGGTACAGGACGCCAGCGGCCACCGGGATCAGGGCCGTGTTGTAGCCAAACGCCCAGAACAGGTTCTGGCGGATGTTGCCGATGGTCGCCTTGGACAGCGCGATGGCGTTGGGCACGCCCTGCAGGTTGCCCGACATCAGCACTACGTCGGCCGACTCCACCGCCACGTCGGTGCCGGTGCCGATGGCCAGGCCCACGTCGGCCTCGGCCAGCGCCGGGGCGTCGTTGATGCCGTCGCCCACGTAGGCGATCTGGCCGTGGCTGGCTTTCAGCCGGCGCACGGCTTCGACCTTGCCCTCGGGCAGCACTTCGGCCACCACCTCGTCGATGCCCAGTTGCTTGGCGATGGCCTGCGCGGTACGCGCGTTGTCGCCGGTGATCATCGCCACCTTCAGGCCGAGCTGGTGCAACGCGGCAATGGCCGCGGGCGTGCTGGACTTGATCGGATCGGCCACCGCGATGATGGCGGCCAGCCGGCCGTCGATCGCGGCGTACAGCGGTGACTTGCCCTCGTTGCCCAGGCGCTCGGCCGTGCGAGCGAAGCTGCCCACGTCCAACCCCAGCTCACGCATGAAGCGATCGGCACCGACCTCGACACGCGCGCCGTCCACGGTGGCGCGCACGCCCATGCCCGTGACCGAATCGAAGTCTGTCATCGTCGGCAGCGCGATGCCACCTTCCACGGCCGACTCGACGATGGCGCGTGCGATCGGATGCTCCGAGCGCGATTCGACAGCGGCGACCTTCGCCAGCACCTGGTTGCGGTCAAAGCCGTCGGCAATCTCCAGGTCGGTCAGGACCGGGCGGCCCTCGGTCAGCGTGCCGGTCTTGTCCACGGCCACCACCTTGGCGTCCTTGAGCAGTTGCAGGGCTTCACCCTTGCGGAACAGCACGCCCATCTCGGCGCCCCGGCCCGTGCCGACCATGATGGAGGTCGGCGTCGCCAAACCCATGGCGCAAGGGCAGGCAATGATCAGCACCGCCACGGCATTGACCAGCGCGAAGGACAGCGCGGGCGACGGGCCGAACACCAGCCAGACCAGGAAGGTCAGCACCGCGGCCAGCATGACGGCGGGCACGAACCACAGCGTCACCTTGTCCACCACGGCCTGGATCGGCAGCTTGGAACCTTGCGCCTGCTCGACCATGCGGATGATCTGCGCCAGCATGGTCTGACCGCCCACGGCGGTGGCACGCAGCGTCAGCGCACCCTTCTGGTTGACGGTGCCGCCGACCACGGTGCTGCCTTCCGCCTTTTCGACGGGAATCGGCTCGCCGGTGATCATCGACTCGTCCACGAAGCTGCGGCCCTCGGTCACTTCACCATCGACCGGCACGCGCTCGCCGGGGCGCACTTCCACGATGTCGCCCTGCGCCACGTCGTTGATCGGGATGTCCACGATGCGGCCGTCGCGCAGCACGTGCGCCTCCTTGGCCTGCAGGCCGATCAGGCGCTTGATGGCCTCGGAGGTGCGGCCCTTGGCCCGTGCCTCAAGAAAGCGGCCCAGCAGGATCAGCGCCACGATGACGGCTGCCGCCTCGTAGTACACGTTCACCGTGCCGGCCGGCAGCAGACTGGGCGCGAACGTGGCGACCATCGAATAACCGAAGGCCGCGGCCGTGCCGACCGCGACCAGCGAGTTCATGTCGGGACCCAGGCGGAACAGCGCCGGGAAGCCCTTCTCATAGAAGCGCCAGCCCGGAATGGCGAGCACCAGCAGGGTCAGCACGAACTGCAGATACCAGCTCTGCTGGATGCCAATGGTGGAAGCCACCCACTCGTGCATGCCGGGAATCATGTGCGAGCCCATTTCGAGCACGAACACAGGCAGCGCCAGCACGGCGGCCAGGGTCAGGTCGCGCTTGAGTTCGGCGCGCTCGGCGTCCTTTTTCTCGGCAGCTTCCTCGTCGGCCTGCATGCCTGTATCGACCGGGCTGGCCTCGTAGCCGACCTTATCGACAGCAGCAATCAGATCCTGCACGGATGCTACGCCACGCACGGTAGCGCGCTCGGTCGCCAGATTGACCACAGCCTCAGTGACGCCCGGCACCGCCTTGAGCGCCTTCTCGACGCGGCCCACGCACGAAGCGCAGGTCATGCCTCCGATCGCCAGCTCGATGGTGCCCTGAGGCACGTCGTACCCTACCTTCTCGATCGCCTGGATCAGCGCCATGCGATCGACAGGACGGTTCAGGCGAATGTCCGCTCGCTCGGTGGCGAGATTGACAGACACGCTTGCCACGCCCTCGACCTTGGCAAGGGCGGCCTCGACTCGGCCGACACAGCTTGCGCAGGTCATGCCCTCGATGGGCAGGCTGATTGCCGCTGCTTGGGCGCCAGCACTACTCGTTGTTGCCATGCTCATGGTGTGCTTCCCATAGTTGAAATTCGACATGGAGGGAGCTTAGGGTTTACCATCGTGGGAAGGTCAAGCGCTTTTTCGGATGCTGTCAGGTTTCAGAAATGACCCGGTGCACGGGGAACGGAGGCCTTGCCTGCCAGGCTCGCACTGGTTCTTTGCTGCGCGCGCCTAAGCGGCCGCTGCCTTGTTAATTCTGAAGGGCGAAAACAGCCATTCGAGGTTAGGAAATATTTTAAAAATGAATACAAGTAAGCCATTCAGTACCCCACCGAAGGGTCCCAGCGCCGATTTGGAATCGCTGTCACAGAATGACGTGACCATCTTGGCTGAGACATTCCGCCTCCTGGGTGACCCGTCCCGGCTGAGAATCATGCTGTGCTGCATGAAAGGCTCTTCCTCGGTCGGGGACATCGCTGAAACCCTCGAACTCTCGCAGTCGCTGGTGAGCCACCACCTGCGGCTGCTGCGCGGTGCTCGCCTGGTCAAGGGCGTGCGCCAAGCCAAACAGATCTTCTATGAGGTGGCGGACAAGCACGTGAACCAGGTGCTGCTGGATATGGCCACCCACATCGCGGAAGACCACAACGACGAGTAACTGTTGGGCATAGCATGCCGTTGCGGCGTGGCCTACGTTCCATGGCGATATGCGCCCCACCGCCCGCAGCTGCGTTCGGTGAGGTGGTTTGGATGCCGCTTCCGATCAATCAGAAGTTGAGCGCGCGCTTGTCCACGGCCAGCGAGGCCTCTTTGAACGTCTCGGAGAGGGTCGGATGGGCAAAGCAGATGCGGGCGATGTCTTCGCTGCTGGCCTTGAACGCCATGGCGATCACGGCCTCGGCCACCAGTTCACTGGCCTGCGGGCCGACCACATGCACGCCGAGTATCTCATCAGTGGCAGGATCGGCGATCACCTTGACGAGGCCCGGCGTGTCGCCCAGCGCACGCGCGCGGCCATTGGCCATGAACGGGAAGGAACCGATTCGATAGGCGGTGCCCTGCTCTTTGAGCTGCTGCTCGGTGCGGCCTACCCAGGCAATCTCTGGGCTGGTGTAGATGACGTTGGGGATCGTATTGAAATCGACGTGACCGTGCTGGCCGGCAATGCGCTCGGCCACTGCGACACCTTCCTCTTCCGCCTTGTGCGCCAACATCGGGCCACGCACCACGTCACCGATGGCCCAGATGCCGGGCACACTGGTGCGGCATTCATCGTCCACCAGCACGGCGCCGCGCTCATCCAGTTGGAGTCCCACGGCGGCCGGATTCAGGCCTTCGGTGTTGGGCACACGGCCGATAGCCACGATCACTTTGTCTGCCTGCAAGGACTGCGTCTGGCCCTGGCTGTCGGTGTAGTGAATAGTCACGCCAGCCTCGGTTGCATTGACTTCGCGAACCTTCGCACCTAGTTCGATCTTCAGGCCTTGCTTGTCGAACGCCTTCTTCGCCTCCTTGGCGATGGCTTGGTCGACGATTGGCAGGAAGCTGGGCAAGCCTTCGAGGATCGTGACATCCGCCCCCAGGCGGCGCCAAACGGAGCCCAGCTCCAGGCCGATCACGCCGGCACCGATGACGGCCAACCGATCGGGCACGGCCGCGATGTCCAGCGCGCCGTCGTTGGAGAGCACGACCCGCTCATCGAACGGTAGGTTGGGGAGTGGCCGCACGTTGGAGCCTGTGGCAACGATGATCTGCTTGCCCACCAAGGTAACAGCCTCATCGGCGGCGACGCTCACCTCGAAGCCACCATCGACAGTCCTGGTGAAAGACGCCAGGCCGTTGAAAAACTGGACCTTGTTTTTGCGGAACAGATAAAGGATGCCTTCGTTGCTGGACTTCACGACCTGATTCTTACGTTCCAACATCGTGGTCACATCCATGCGCAGATCACCCGTGGAGATGCCGTGCGTGCCAAAGTGGTGCTTGGCTTGTTCAAAGTTCTCTGACGACTGCAGTAGCGCTTTCGAAGGGATACAACCGATGTTGTTGCAGGTGCCGCCAGGTGCTGGCTTTCCGTCCTTGTTCTTCCAGGCATCTACACAAGCGACCTTCATGCCTAATTGGGCAGCGCGAATGGCCGCGATGTATCCGCCTGGGCCGGCACCGATAACAATGACGTCGAAATGCATTTCCATGATTTACATCTCCAAAGTTTTTGAGGAAATAGTGAGCGCCTATGTCGCGCCTTTTGTCAGGTGGTCGCCAGATTACAGCTCGTTCCCTGACGATCACGTTGAACACTACGGCAGAACGAACCGGGCGCTCGCGGTATTGCCCCCACGTTCGACTTGGACGACGGCCTTCGTGCCCTTGGCTGCGGCGAAGGTCCCGCTGCCTTCGAGGCGGCTTCCGTCCGCGGCAGGCGTGAGTTGCACCTCCTGCTTTTGTGAGCCGGTCAACAGTGTGAGCTTGGCTTTGGTGTTGCTTACATTGACCTGCTTGCCGTGGTCGCGCAGGTAGAGTTGCGCTGCTGCGGGCTGAACGACCAACTCGTAGTCCACGTCCCGGACTTCGGTCACGACGCCACCATGCAGCGGCTTGTGGTCATGCGCGTGGTCATGGTCGCCTGCGGCGAAGGCGGTGACGGATGCCAGGGCGAGGGCGGTGCCGGCCGTGAGGGAACGAAATCGAACAGACATGAAAGCTCCTATAGGGTTACGGTGGTTGAAATCGGGTGACAGAAGGCGTTGCATCAGAATGCCTCCGCGTCGCGGTCGTCCAGCAGGCGTTCGGCAGGCTTGCGGCCGAACAGCCAGAACATGGCGGGTGTAAGGAAGGTGTCTAGCAGCGTGGAGCTGACCAGCCCCGAGAAGATCACCACCGCGACGGGGTGCAGGATCTCAGTACCGGGTCGGGACGCCTCGAACAGCAGCGGGGCCAGCGCGAAGGCCGTGACCAGCGCGGTCATCAGAACCGGGGAAAGCCGTTCGAGCGAGCCACGCACGATCATCTTCTGGTCGAAGTCCTCGCCCTCCATGCGCATGAGGTTGAGGTAGTGGCTCACCTTCAGGATGCCGTTGCGCACAGAAATACCCGCGAGCGTGATGAAGCCGACCAGGGCGGCCACGGACAACGGCTGGCCAGACAGCCACAGCCCCAACACGGCGCCGACCAGGGCCAATGGAATGTTCACCATGATGAGCGCTGATAGGACGACCGACTTGTAGCGCGTGTACAACACCACGAACATGAGCGTCAGGGAGACGATGGACAGCAGGCCCACCAGTCGCGAGGCTTCCTCTTGTGCCTGGAACTGGCCGCCCAGCGTGATGAAGTAGCCTTCGGGCAAGCGCACTTCTTGGACGACGCTGCGTATGTCGGCCACTACTTCGGACAGCGGCCGTCCCTGAGCGTTGGCCGACAAAACTATGCGTCGACGGCCATCGTCGCGGCTGACCTGGTTGGGGCCGTCGCTGTCTTCGATGGTGGCAAGGCGCGACAACGGGACCCGACCCATGGGCGTGTCGATGAGGATGCGGCTCAAGCCCTCAATCGACCGCGCCTGCTCGGGCAGGCGAACCACCAGCGCGAAGCGGCGGTTGCCCTCGATGACCTCGGTGATCTTTTCGCCTTCGACCAGGCTTTGCAGCGTGGACAGAATTTGCGGTGCGGCCACGCCGTAGCGTCCCGCCGCCGCATAATCCACGCGGATTTTGATCTGCGGCGCTAGGACCTGCTTTTCGATCTCCAGGTCAGCAAGCCCCGGAATTCCGGCCAGCTTGGCGCGCAGCAGATCCGCCTGCCCGCGCAGGACGTCCAGGTCCTCGCCGAACACCTTGATGGCGATCTGCGAGCGCACCCCCGACAACATGTGGTCGATGCGGTGCGAGATCGGCTGGCCAATGCCGATGGAGCCGGGCAAGTGAGCCAGACGCGAACGGATGTCGGCGGTGATCTCCTCCATGGAGCGCTTTAGCTCCGAGGCGGGCAGCAGGCCCACGTCCAGCTCGCTGACATGCACGCCTTCGGCATGCTCGTCCAGCTCGGCCCGTCCGCTGCGCCGGCCCACGTGCTGCACCTCTGGCACCTGCGCGACCAGCAGCTCGGCTTGCTGGGCAAGCGCCGAAGATTCGGCCAGCGTCACACCGGGATTCAGGCGCAGGCCCACCAGCAACGTTCCTTCATTGAACGGGGGCAGGAACGTGGTCGGGAAGAATGGCACCGCGGCGACAGCCAGTGTGACAGCCACAGCGGCCATGCCAAGGGCGGCACGCGGCCGCTGCAAGACCCGCTGCAGGCCGCCCTGATAGCGCGTCTTCAACCAGGCTAGAAGCCGAGTGTCGCCATGGTCCAGCGTCCTCATCTTGGGCAGCAGGTAGTACGAAAGCACCGGAGTGACCGTCACAGAGACCAGCAGCGAGGCCAGCGTGGAGACGATGAAGGCGATGCCCAGCGGCACGAACAAGCGCCCCTCCATCCCCGGCAGCGCGAACAGGGGCAGGAACACCAGCACAATGATCATCGTGGCGTAGAGAATCGCCGAGCGAACCTCCATCGAGGCCCTGGCAACGATGACCAGGGGCGTCAGCCGGTTCTCAGGGTGGCGGGTGCGGTCCTCCTTGAGCCGCCGCATGATGTTCTCCACATCGACCACAGCATCGTCCACGAGACCGCCGATGGCGATCGCCAGCCCACCGAGCGTCATGGTGTTGATTGATAGGCCGAAATAGTGGAACACCAGCCCGGTCACGAAGATCGAGGCAGGAATCGCGGTCAACGCGATCACCAGGGGGCGCAAAGTGCCCAGGAAGAAGAACAGGATCACCGCCACGAAGACCGATGCGCCGATGAGCTTGCCTTGCAGCGTGCTGATGGACGCCTCGATGAAGTTGGCTTGTCGGAAGGTCACCTGTGGCTCGGCCATGCCAGCCGGCAGTGAGCCCTTCATGTCCGCCAACGCTGACTCGATCGAGCGGGTCAGTGCAATCGTATCGGCCGTGGGCTGCTTTTG
Source organism: Stenotrophomonas sp. GD03654 (assembly GCF_029845105.1). Taxonomy (NCBI): domain Bacteria; kingdom Pseudomonadati; phylum Pseudomonadota; class Gammaproteobacteria; order Lysobacterales; family Lysobacteraceae; genus Stenotrophomonas; species Stenotrophomonas sp. GD03654. The sequence goes on from NZ_JAOCLC010000011.1 coordinate 31,279, forward strand.
GATGCCCAGGATCACGGCTGGCAGGCCCTCGAAGCCCGCATCGCCGCGCTTGATGGCTGGCGCAAACTGAACATCGGCGACCTGGTGGAGCAGGATGGGTTGGCCCGCACGCACCGCGAGAGGCAGGTTACGCAGGTCGTCGAGTCGGGACGTGCGGCCCAGGTTGCGGATCAGGTACTCGCGGCCATTGATCTCCAGGAAGCCGCCGGAAGTGTTCGCGGAGAAGCCCTTGAGAGCCGCATCCAGATCGGACGCAGTCACGCCCAGCTCTGACATTCGCGTGGTGTTGGGCTGGACCTGGAACTGACGGACCTCGCCTCCGATCGGGATGACTTGGGCAACACCAGGTATGGCCATCAGCCGGGGGCGTAGCACCCAGTCCGCGTACTCGCGAGTGTCCATGGCCGACAGCGGCGGGGCTGCGTTCTTCTGCCCTGAGGGCTTGGCACCGATGGGGATTGCAATCTGCATGATCTCGCCCATCACTGAGCTGATTGGCCCCATAGTGGGCGTCACGCCCGGGGCTAGCCCTTCCTCCATGGACGTCAGGCGTTCGGAGACCATCTGGCGCGCCCGGAAGATGTCGGTCTTCCAGTCAAATGTCACGTAGATGAAGGAAAGCCCGGCGCTGGAGACCGAGCGCACGCTTTCGACGCTGGGCAGGCCGTTCATGGCCGTTTCGAGCGGGAACGTGATGAGTTGCTCGACTTCTTCGGCAGCCATGCCGCCAGCCTCCGTCATGAGAGTGACGGTCGGCTTGTTGAGATCGGGAAAGACATCTACCGGCGTGCGCGTCAGGGTGAACGCGCCATACGCCATCAGCACCAGCGCCCCGATGATGACCAGGAGCCGGTTTCGTAAGCTATTTTCGAGAAGCCACTTGAACATGGAATGGTGCCCCTCAACGAACTTGATTGATCAGGGACGCGCCCTCGACAACCACGCGGTCGCCGTCCGCCAGGCCCGAAGTGACAGCGATGGATGCACCATCCAAAGGAGTGATGTTCACGACACGCGGCTCGAAGCGCTCGGCCTGGTCTTTGACCCAGACGATGTTCTGGTTGGCAGGGTTCTTCATCAGCGCACCGGAAGGCACGCGGTAGCCAGGTACCGTCGTCGCCTCTTGCACGAAGACCACCACCGGCATACCGACCGCCAAGCGCGAGAGGCTTTCGCTGGTGCCCTTGAACAGCATGGGCAGGGCCTGCTCGCGCAGGCTGCTGGCGGCACCGACGAAGCTCAGCGGCACCTTCTGACCGCCTACTGCGAGTGCAGCACCGGCCAGGTTCTGTGCCATTGCCGGATCGTAGGCAAGCGCCTCGATGCGCAGTTGGGTCGGATCGACCACCTCAAACACCAGTTCGCGCGCATCCACGACCTGCCCGGCAACTGCGGGGCTGGATGCGATGACGCCGCTGACTGGGGCCTTCAGTACGTCCCTGCCGGCGAGGCCCCCGCTCAAGGCGCGGGCGCGTTCGGTCAGGCTGTTCACTTCGCTTTCGGCTGCTTCGATCTCCTTGCGGGGCACGGTCTCCGACAGCTCGCGCAGCCGGGCCAAGCGCTTCTGCGCGAGCGCTTGGCCCGCACGCAGCTCGGCAACCTGGGCCATCTGGCCTGAGCGCTCCAGCACACCGCTGGCCGGTTCGATGTAAGCCAGCACCTGGCCCTTGCGCACGGATTGGCCGATCTGCGGCAGACCATCCGGCCCGGGCACCAGCCGGCCCATTACCATTGCCTGGACCTTGCCGCCTGTCGTCGGGTCCATGATTACTTTGCCAGCCAGTTCATGGCTGCGGGCCAAGGGCTCCTGCTTGATCAGCTGGGTGCGTACACCGATCTGACGTTGCGACGGTTTCGGAAGAAACACGCTGCCATCAGGCTGGCGCTGGGGGCCATTGGAAGACGCAGCCGGCGCTTCGTCGCCGTGGTCATGGCCGTCGTGAGCGAACGCGGGAGCAGCCAGAGCCAATGCAGCCGCCATGGCCGTCGTCATTAGGAAACGGAAGTTGCGCTTCATGCTGCACCTCGCAGTGCACCGTTGGTGCGTGTACGTCTGCGCAGCGCCCACGCTAGGACACCGACGCCGAGGACTGCGGCACCGCCACCTAGTACGACCACACGGCCGGATGCGACGGCATGCTCGTGTTCGGCGTCTTCGCTATGAACATCGAGAACGCCCGTCAACAGGTCCGATTGGCCCTGCGCAGTAATAGTGGCCATGATTGAGGTCTCGCCATCGGATAGCGGCTCAGTCAGATCGGCCTCGAACTCTCCAACCCCGTGTGAGCTGACCTTTACCTGTTGACCACCCAGCTCGAGGGTCAGCTCGCCATCGGTCACCGGCCGGTTGTCGGCAGCATGGTCGAGGTAGAGTGTGAGACGCTGGCCGTTCAGCACACCCACCAGTTCGAAGTCATCGGAAACTGCGGCAAAGCGCGGAAGCGCGGCCGCTGCGGGGGCAGGAGCGGCTTCGCCATGGTCATGGCCGTCGCCGGCCCACGTTGCGCTACTGCCAAGCAGGAGGCTGGACAAGGCAGCTGCACGCCAGAAAGAGGATTGCGACATTTCTAAGGTTCCAGGATGGTTGAGCGCGCGCCGATCAGCGCGTGCCGGAGATGTCAGTGAAAGTCTCGGTCGGCTGCGGCAGCGTGCCTTGTGCCTGCAACAGGGACGAGATGGCCGCGGCATGCTCCACCTTGGCGAGCAGCGCCGCGCGCTCGGCCTCGGTGGCCTCCTGCTCGATGCGAAGGCGTGTCGGCATGTCCGTCTCGCCCATCGCGAACGACTTTTGGTAGAAGGTGCGCGTTTGTTGGGCTAGTCGCTGGCGCTCCGAAGCGGCCTGCATCTGGGTGCTGGTTGCCAGTTCGCGCGATTGGGCAGTTCGAATTTCCGAGAGTAGCCGGGTGCGCTGGGCCGCGAGTGCCGACTCAGCCTCCAGTGCCTGCGCATTGGCGCTGGACAATTGCTCGGTATGACGGCTACCCGTACCGAAGGGAATGCGCACACCCACCGTGATCGTCTGGTTGTAGCGTTCGCCGTAGCCGCCCCGATCCCGCGTGGTCGCCAGGGTCAGTTCGGGGTTGGCGTACTTCTGATGGGACACCAGTTCCGCAGAGCGGCGGGCCGCCAGCGCCTTGTGCTGCAGTTCCAGCAGCGCAGGGTGGTTACCCAACAACGCGCCGGACGGCTGTGCCGATGCCGGTTGAACTCGGACACCTGACTGCTCCGGCTGCGCGGAATCGGCCTGCGACGGGATACTCTCGATGCCGGTCAGTGCCAACAACGCCTCGCGCTGCGTGATTTCTTCGGCCTGAGCAATGGCCAGGGCACTACGAGCCGACGCCAAGGCGCCATCGGCCTGGTTTCTGTCGGCTTGCGCCAGGTCGCCCGCGCGAACTCGGCGAGCCACATCTTGCGCCAACTCGTCCGCGCTGCGGGTGCGATCCTGCGCCGCCACCAATTCGGCCTGGGCACGCTGCCATGCCCACCATGCCTGGCGAACCTGTCCGGCCGTGCGTAGCTTGGCGGCCAGCATCCGGCTGGATAGCGCGAGGCTTTCCGCGTCCGCCCAGCGTGCCGACGAGGCGCGCTCACCAGGCATCCAAAGGGGAATAGCCACCCCGACTTCATATTCGCGCTGTCCGTTGCGGTTGTTGAACCGATCAGTTTTGGTGGAGGCTTCCAGCGCCATCGGACCTGCCACCCAACTGCCGGCCGTCTCTTGGCGTGCTTGGGCGGCCTGCTGCCAGGCGCCTTCTCCAGCGGCTTCTGGCTGCCGCTGCCAAGCTGACTCCCACAATTGGGCGACCATGTGGCTGTCTGGTCTGGATGGGACGTGAGGGGCGGCTACTGGCTGGGCTAGCACGGTGCCGGCCCAAAGCGTGGATACCGCCCATATCCATCCCTTGCGTATGTCTTTGCGAAGCATTCAATTCTCCATCGGTGTTGCATCAGTACTTACCCCCGGCTGGGTGTTCTCTTTCCGAGCAAGTGCTTGTCGTTGAAAAGCCACTGTTCACTGGCTTAGATATGAACAATTGTATATCTATTCATATGAATGGGAAAGAAAACCTTACATCCTTTGAGCACCAATCGCCTTAGAGAGGGCGTCGGGCGCAAGACATCGAGAGGCGAGGTGGGGCTAATCCACTGCGCAAACAGCTATGCAGACTCCTTGAGCATATCCCCCGGGGGGGGATATGATTGCTGCATGAAAGAGATGCACAAGCACACCAGCCACCCAGATCTCGTGAAACGGCTCAAGCGCGCCGAGGGTCATCTGCGACACGTCATCGGGATGATCGAAGGAGAAGAAACCTGCCTGGACATCGCTCGCCAGCTCGCTGCGGTGGAGAGCGCCGTCACAGCGGCCAAGCGCGTCCTGATCCATGACCACATCGACCACTGCCTATCTCATGATGAGGACTCCGTTCTAGCCGAAATGAAGGCGCTAACCAGACTGCTCTGAGGTCTCTCGATGCTCTCCGTCCTAAAGAACCGCACCTACCGCCACCTGTTCACCGCGCAGGTGATCGCACTCGTCGGCACAGGCCTGATGACGGTAGCGCTCGGCCTACTTGCCTACGAGCTGGCCGGGGCCGATGCAGGTGCGGTGCTCGGGTCGGCGCTGGCTATCAAGATGCTGGCCTATGTGGGAGTCGCTCCAGTCGCACAGGCCTTCGCCGACCAGTTCCCGCGACGGTCATTGCTCGTAGCGCTGGACCTGGTACGAGCGGTTGTCGCGATCTGTTTGCCCTTTGTCACCGAGGTCTGGCAGATCTATCTGCTGATCTTTGTCCTGCAAGCGGCATCCGCCGGCTTCACGCCGACTTTCCAAGCCACTATCCCGGACATCCTTCCCGATGAAGAGGACTACACGAAGGCGCTGTCGCTGTCCCGGCTGGCCTATGACCTGGAAAGCCTGATTTCCCCGATGCTGGCTGCTGCGCTGCTGACCGTCATCAGCTTTCACAACCTGTTCGCGGGAACAGTGCTCGGTTTCCTCGTTTCAGCCGCGCTCGTGGTCAGCGTGCGGTTGCCCACAACTATTCCCGGACCGCGCCGCGGCATTTGGGATCGCACGACCCGCGGCACACGCATCTATCTCGCTACGCCACGCCTGCGGGGCCTGCTGGCGATCAGCTTGGCCGTCTCGGCGGCGGGCGCCATGGTGATCGTGAACACGGTGGTTCTCGTGAAGGCGCGCTTTGGCCTAGGCGAGGTCGAAGTGGCGTCGGCACTGGCGGCATTCGGAGGCGGTTCGATGGTGGCAGCCTTCGTTCTGCCATCCTTACTGGAAAAGGTGGCCGACCGAACCGCGATGCTCACCGGCGCTACCGTACTGGTCGTGGGCACGGGGATCGGCGCACTGCTGCCGAGCTATGCATTGTTGCTGCCGCTGTGGTTGATCATCGGCTTTGGCTACAGCGTGGCGCAAACGCCATCCGGCCGTCTTCTGCGCCGCTCGGCCCATGCCGAGGACCGTCCTGCGATCTTCGCGGCACACTTCGCGCTGTCGCACGCCTGTTGGCTCATCTGCTACCCACTTGCCGGCCGCTTCGGCGCGGTCATGGGCTTGCCATCGACCTTCATTGTCATGTCCCTGGTCGGCTTGGCCGGCGTGGCGCTGACGCTCTGGCTGTGGCCGGCCAGCGACCCTTCTGACGTGGCGCATGACCACCCCAGCTTGCCGCCGGATCACCCTCATTTACGCACACACGCAGACCAAGGCAGGCACCATCACCAGCTGATTCTGGATGACCTGCACCGTATCTGGCCGAAAGGATAGGCACATTTTCTCGTTGCGGCATCACAACGCATGGCTTCGGAGGCTGAGAAGGGTGAGCGAAAATATATCACATGAACACATATTCATGTGTTATATTTCGCCATAGTCAAACACTCAACCAGCAGAGGCGCCCATGTCCCAATCCAATGCACATGACCATGGTCACGACCATGATCACGACCACACCCCCACAGTGACGAGCGCCAACGAGCGCAAGGTTCTGGTTTCCTTCTTCCTGATCTTCGGCTTCATGCTCGTGGAAGCTGTCGGCGGCGTGCTGTCGGGCTCGCTAGCCCTACTTGCCGATGCTGGCCACATGCTGACCGACGCCGTGGCACTTGCCCTGGCTTACGCTGCCTTCCGATTCGGTCGCCGCGCAGCCGACAGCAAACGCACATTCGGTTACCTGCGCTTCGAGGTCATCGCCGGCTTCCTGAACGCCGTGACCCTGTTCGCGATCGTCGCATGGATCGCCTACGAGGCGTGGGAGCGGCTGCAGGCGCCGCCCGTCATCCTCGCCGGCCCGATGATGATCGTCGCCGTGCTCGGCTTACTGATCAACGTCCTCGTGCTGTGGATCATGACCCGCGGCGAAACCGATCACGTCAATGTGAAAGGTGCCATCCTCCACGTGATGGGTGACCTGCTCGGCTCTGTCGGCGCCATCGTTGCAGCGATCGTCATCTACTTCACCGGCTGGACTCCGATCGACCCCATCCTGTCGGTTCTAGTAGCGGCGTTGATTCTGCGCAGCGCCTGGAAGCTCCTGGCCAAGTCGATCCATATCCTGTTGGAGGGTGCGCCAGAGGACGCTTCGCCGGAAAAGGTGGAACAAGGCCTGATGAGCACTGTGCCCGGCCTGGCGGCTGTCAGCCATGTTCACGTGTGGCAACTCACTTCCGGTCGCACGATGGCCACGCTACACGTTCGACCCAACGTGGACGAGGAGGCGCGAGCTGTGGTCAAGCGCGTCGAGGCGGTGCTGCGAGAGCAGTTCAGCATCGAACACGCCACAGTCGGAATCGACTGGAACTCGGAGGCTGACGAGAACATCTGCAGCCTGCAACCCACGACAGGCCGTCAGGACCACAGCGGCCACGACCACAGTGAGCACAATCATGACCATGACCACTCCGCTCCCGGTCACAAGCATTGAGGCCGTGCTAGACGGTTCGCAGTTCACTTGAGGGTTTGAATCCATGACATCCCGCAAAACCACCAGCGCCGCTATTGTGCAATGTTCGACCTCTAACCACGGCACGACCACTGATGTCCTCGCACTATCGCAAAGTGACGTCGCTGTTCTGGCAGAGACCTTCCGCCTGCTGGGCGACCAATCGCGATTGAAAATCCTGTTGCAGTGCATGCGCGGATCGGTCGCAGTGGGCGACATTGCTGGCTCGCTAGACCTGTCGCAGTCCTTGGTCAGCCATCACCTGCGCCTGTTGCGCGGCGCGCGCCTCGTGCGCGGCGAGCGCCAAGCCAAGCACATCTTCTACGGCATTGCCGACCAGCACGTCAGCCAGGTACTCCAGGACATGGCGGTTCACATTTCGGAGGACAGACACGACGATTGACTGAACATGTGAGTGCGCGCCGGCCTACGCCTTCAAGGGGTAGGCTTTTTTTGGCTATTAATCTAGAGAGACACCGGCGCGCCTTGCTGAATGCCTAGAAGACCCCAAGCAAAAAGCACTCTAAAAATAAACACTTGAACATATCTTCATGTGTGTTATTATTTGTCTACGGGGTATCCGAAAGGCGTAAGGACCACGCCATTATTTTTAACGTCAAGGAGTATTGACCATGTCCAAGAAAATTCGCTTTGCTGTTCTGCTTTCCGCACTTTTTGCTGCTGGAGTAAACGCTCAACCGTTCGCCGCAGATATGACACGGCAACAGGTCCAGGAGGATCTGGCTGCTTGGAGGCAATCTGGGTTGGAAGCGTTGTCTCGCGGCGAAAGCGGCCCGGATACGTTCAGCCCTCAATACCAGGCTGCCTTTCAGCGCTACTTGCAATTGACCCAAGGTGATATGTATCAGGCGCCCTCAGCAGGAAAGACTCGTGCTGAAGTGATGGCTGATTTGGAACTGTGGAAAATCTCCGGCATGCACGCGTTCACCTCGCGCGGAATCACCACCGCTTCGCACACCCAAGCCTACCAACAAGCCTACGAGAGCTATCTCCAGCTCAAGCTGGTTGCGGCTTACAAGGCTCCGGTGGCATTGACTCGTGCTCAAGTAAAGAGTGATTTGGCAGATTGGCAGGTTGCGGGAATGGCTGGATTCTGGGCTGGTGAGCAGACGCCTGATACCTATAGTGATGCCTACCGCACCGCATTTGAAACCTACCAGATGCTGCGCAACAAAAAATGACTTAATGGCAGCTGCATAAAGCAGCGGTCGGATGGTTCAGCCAGAAAGAGATTCTTTCTTTTTTTTGAATAAACATACAAACAAGTGTTCATTTGTTTGCATAACATTCCGATCGCTGATTTGTGCGTCCTGCCACGGCGATTACTCAGAGAACCAGGAGATTGATATGTCTTTGGAAACATTGGACGGCACAGGAGCGCAGGACGAACAACTGGGCTTTCGGGTCGAAGGTATGGATTGCGCCAGTTGCGTCGGCAAGATTGAAACAGCGCTTGGTCGAATTGATGGCGTATCAAATGTACAGGTTAATTTTACAAATGAGACGCTGACGTTGACGCGCAGCACAAGTAGCCGAAATACTGCACGCGACATTGCCAAGAAAATCCGGTCCCTGGGCTTCGACGTGCAGGCACTGCCCGCGTCCGAAATGTCCGCAGCACCTGCACCGTGCCATGCGGCCCACGCGCATGACCACGCCGGCTGCGGCGGCCACCATGACCATGGGCATGCCCACGACCACGGGCACGATCATTCGCACGGCAAAGCGTGCGGTGATGACCATGGGCATGGCCATGCTCACGGCCATGCCCATGCCCATGACCACGGTCACGATCACGGGGCCTGCAGCGGGCATGACCATGCGCCGGCCTCTGCCTCCCGTGGAGCACCCAGCACGCCCCCCAACGTGTCCATGCGCGTCGAGGGCATGGACTGCGCCAGTTGCGTCGGCAAGATCGAAACGGCGCTCGCTCGCATGGATGGCGTGTCCGATGCCCGCATAAACTTCACCGCAGAAACGCTGGAATTGACGCTCGCGTCTGGCGGCCCCACGCAGCTCGGCCACATCGAGAAGACCATCAAGAGCCTGGGCTTCGGCGTCTCCGACGTGCGCCGCCATGATGGCTCAGCACCCGCGGCCCCAGCAGCAGCATCGACGGCGCGCCATCAGCGCTGGTGGCAGACGAAGAAAGGCAAGCACGTGCTGGGCCTGGGCGGCCTGATGGGCTCGGCCTACGCGATCGCGCAGTTCGTTCCTGGCTACGCTGAATGGATCTTCGCCGCTGCGGTGATCGCGGGCGTGCTGCCGTTCGCTCGCAAAGCCTTCGCGCTGGCTGTGTCAGGCTCGCCGTTCTCTATCGAAACGCTGATGGTCGTCGCCTCGCTGGGCGCGCTCGTGATAGGCGAGGCCGAGGAAGCTGCTGCCGTGGTGTTCCTGTTCGCGATCGGCGAGCTGCTGGAAAGCGTGGCCGCCGGCCGCGCGCGCGCCGGCATCAAGGCGCTGGCCTCCCTGGTGCCTAAGACGGCGGTACTGCTCGATGCCGCGGGCGGGCAGCGCGAAGTGCCCGCCGCTTCCCTGCGCGTGAGCGACCGCGTGCTGGTGCGCCCTGGTGACCGGGTGCCTGCGGACGGCAAGATCCTCCGCGGTGAAAGCAGCCTGGACGAGTCGCCTATCACCGGCGAGTCCGTACCGCGTCAAAAGGCTATCGGTGCCGACGTGTTCGCCGGCTCCATCAACGTCGATGGCGTGCTCGAAGTACAAGTCGAGAAGACGGCATCGGACAACACCATTTCTCGCATCATCCAACTGGTGGAGCAGGCGCAGTCCTCCAAGGCGCCCACGGCTCGCTTCATCGAAAAGTTCAGCCGCTACTACACCCCTGCCGTCATGGCCATCGCGGCGTTGATCGTGGTGGTTCCGCCACTTGCCATGGGTGGCGACTGGGGTACCTGGCTGTACCGCGGCCTCGCACTGCTGTTGATTGCCTGCCCATGTGCGCTGGTGCTCTCCACACCGGCGGCCATCGCCTCGGGCCTTGCGGTGGCCACGCGACGGGGCCTGCTGATCAAGGGTGGCAACGCGTTGGAAACCATCGGCCGCGTGCGCGCCATTGCCTTCGACAAGACTGGCACGCTGACCGAGGGCAAGCCGCGCATCACCGAGGTCCTGCCCTTCGGGCTGTTCAAGCATCAACAGGTCCTTGCGCTTGCCGCCGCTGTCGAGTCCGGCTCAAACCATCCCTTGGCGAAGGCCATTGTCGCCCATGCCAAGAGCCTGGACGTGGCGATTCCCCAGGCCACGGGCGCATCGGCCATTGCCGGCAAGGCGGTGCGCGCCACCGTGAACGGCAGTGCGCTCGCTGTCGGATCGCCCGCCCATGCGGAACAGACGGCCACGCTGACAGCCGCGCACCGCAGGGAAATCGACAAGCTGGAGGATGGCGGCAAGACCGTGGTGGTCCTGTTCGACGAAGCCAGCAAGAACGTTCTGGGCCTGCTGGCCCTGCGCGACGAGCCCCGCCGCGACGCGCGCGAAGGCGTGGCCCAGCTCAACGCCATGGGCGTGCGCTCGGTCATGCTGACCGGCGACAACCGCCGCACCGCGCAGGCGATCGCCGGCAAGCTGGGCATCGAGTGGGAGGCCGAGCTGCTGCCGCAGGACAAGCTGCGCTTGGTCAACGAGATGAAGCGTGATGCCAAGGTGGCGATGGTCGGCGACGGCATCAACGACGCGCCGGCCCTGGCGACCGCCGACGTGGGTATCGCCATGGGCGGCGGCACGGACGTGGCGCTGGAAACCGCCGATGCCGCGCTGCTCAAGAGCCGCGTCACGGACGTGGCCCACCTGGTGGCCCTGTCGCGGGCGACGATGGCCAACATTCACCAAAACGTCGTATTCGCCATTGGCCTCAAGGGCTTGTTCCTGGTCACCACCGTGTTGGGTATCACCGGCTTGTGGGTTGCCGTGCTGGCCGACACCGGCGCCACGGCCCTGGTCACGCTGAACGCACTGCGCCTGCTGCGCTTCAAGGGCGCGCCGGAGGCCAACCACGGCGACGACGCCGGGCGTCCCACCACCTTGTCCGTGCCGTCTGCCCGCTGAGGCAACAAGAGGGCTTGACCTTGCCGTCGTTGTAACGCCTAGCCTCCACACAAATGTCTGCAGAGCGCTTCGGAAGGGCCGGAGTCCTGCATCCAAGAAAGGGTCACTTCCATGCGTAAAAAAATCAGAATCATTGTGGTGGCAGGCGTCATCGCAGCCGTCGGGGGGATAGCGATCGCTGCCCGCGACGCCAAGGACGAGGGCAAGGCCGCGGCGCCCCCGGCGGGCGCGCCGATGGCGCCGCAGGTGCCCGTGGCCGAGGTCATTACCCGCACGGTCGCGCCATCGGCCGAGTACACCGGCTTCCTGGCCGCGCCCAAGACCGTCGAGCTGCGCTCGCGGGTCGGCGGCGCCGTCGATGCGGTGAGCGTTCCCGAAGGTAGCCTCGTGCGCAAGGGCCAACTGCTGTTCCAGATCGACCCGAGGCCGTTCCAGGTTGCGCTCGACACGGCCGTGGCGCAACTGCGTCAGGCCGAGGTGCTGGCCAGCCAGGCCCAGGCCGACTTTGACCGCGCCGAGCGCCTGGTGGCGACCGGCGCCGTCGCGCGCAAGACCTATGACGATGCCGCCTCCGCACGCAACGCGCGCCAGGCTCAGGTGCAGGCGGCTAAGGCCGCCGTTGCTGCGGCTCAGCTGGACCTGTCCTACGCCCGCGTCACTGCGCCCATCGCCGGGCGCGTCGACCGCGTGCTCGTGACCGAGGGCAACTTGGTCAGCGGTGGCGGCGCCGGCGCGGCCACGCTGCTGACCACGATCGTATCCATCGACCCGTTGCACGTGTACTTCGACATTGATGAGGCCACCTATCTCAACGTCGTCAGCCGCTCGCGGCCCGCTGCGGGCGCCGGTAGCAAGGCTTCGCTGCCCGTGCAGGTCGGGCTGACCACGGACAAGGGTTTCCCGCACAGGGGCGCGCTCGACTTCGTGGGCAACACCATTGACCGAAGCACCGGCACGATCCGCGCGCGCGCCGTTGTGCCCAACCCGGATGGGCGCATGGCACCCGGCATGTTCGCCCGGGCCAAGCTGTCCACCGGCGCGGCGCGCGAGGCCGTCCTGATCGACGATCAGGCCGTGGGCACCGACCAAGGGCGCAACTACGTGCTGGTCGTGGGCGAGAACAACCAGGCCCAGTACCGGCCCATCGAACTGGGGCCGGTGGTGGACGGGCTGCGCGTCATCAACGGCGGCCTGCAGGCCGGTGAGAAGATCATCATCAAGGGCCTCGTGCGCCCCGGCATGGCGGTCACGCCGCGCATGGTGCCCATGCAGGCGCCCGCGGCACCGGCCGCCGGCGCGACCGGCGCGACCAAGGCTGCGGCAAACGCTCCGGCTCCCGCTGCGGCGCCTGCCAAGGCCGGTGGCGCGGACCCCGCCAAGGCTGACGGCGCGGCCGGCTCGGCGGAGGCCCGCAAATGAATTTCCCCCGCTTCTTCATCAACCGGCCGATCTTCGCCATCGTCCTGTCGGTGCTGATGCTGATCGCGGGCGCGATCAGCTATTTCCAGCTCCCCCTGAGCGAGTACCCCCAGGTCACGCCGCCGACGGTGCAGGTCACCGCCAGCTATCCCGGCGCCAACCCGCAGGTGATCGCCGACACCGTGGCATCGCCGCTGGAGCAGGCGGTCAACGGCGTGGAAGGCATGATGTACATGCAGTCCCAGATGTCCACGGACGGGCGGATGGTGCTGACCATCTCGTTCGAGCAGCACATCGACCCCGACGTCGCGCAGATCCAGGTGCAGAACCGCGTCTCACGCGCGCTGCCCCGGTTGCCGCCCGAGGTCCAGCGCATCGGCGTGGTCACCGACAAGACCGCGCCCGATATTCTCATGGTGGTGCATATGCTCTCGCCGGGGGACCGCTACGACCCGCTGTACGTGTCCAACTACGCGATGCTCAACGTGCGCGACGAACTGGCGCGCCTGCCGGGCATCGCCAACGTGATCATCGGCGGTGAAGGCGAGTACGCAATGCGCGTCTGGCTCGACCCCGAGAAGGTCGCATCGCGGGGCATGACCGCCAGCGATGTGGTCGCCGCCATCCGCGAGCAGAACGTGCAGGTCGCAGCCGGCTCGATCGGCCAGCAGCCGAATGCGTCGGCCGCCTTCCAGGTCAGCGTCAATGCGCTGGGGCGCCTGACCACCGAAGAGCAGTTCGGCGACATCGTGATCAAGGCCGGCGCCAACGGCCAGGTGACCCGCCTGCGCGACGTCGCACGCCTGGAACTGGGCTCGGACAACTACACCATGCGCGGCCAGCTCGACGGCGAGAACGCGGTCGGCCTGCAAATCCTGATGACGCCCGGCTCCAATGCCCTGGACACGTCCAGCGCGGTGCGCGCGACGATGGAGCGGCTGCAGGCCAAGTTCCCCGAAGGCATCGAGTACAAGATCGCCTACGACCCCACAGTCTTCGTGCGCGCCTCGCTCCAGTCCGTCGCCGTCACGCTGCTGGAGGCCATCCTCCTGGTGGTGATCGTGGTGGTGCTGTTCCTGCAATCTTGGCGCGCGTCGATCATTCCACTGATCGCCGTGCCGGTCTCGCTGGTCGGCACGTTCGCGGTGATGCACATGTTCGGCTTCTCGCTGAACACGCTGTCGCTGTTTGGCCTCGTGCTCTCCATCGGCATCGTGGTGGATGACGCCATCGTGGTGGTGGAGAACGTGGAGCGCCACATGGCGCTGGGCGAATCGCCCAAGGATGCGGCGCGCAAGGCGATGGATGAAGTGACTGGCCCGATCCTGGCCATCACCTCGGTGCTGGCAGCGGTCTTCATCCCCTCGGCGTTCCTGTCGGGGCTGCAGGGCGAGTTCTATCGCCAGTTCGCGCTGACCATCGCGTTCTCGACCATCCTGTCGGCGATCAACTCGCTTACGCTGTCGCCAGCGCTGGCCGCCATCCTGCTCAAGCCGCACCACGGCGCGGCCAAGCCCGATCGTCTCACGCGCATCATCGACGGCGTGTTCGGCGGCTTCTTCCGCCGCTTCAACCGCTTCTTCGATCGCGCCTCGAATTCCTACGTCGGGGGCGTGCGCCGCGCGGTGCGCGGCAGCGCCATCGTGCTGCTGCTCTACGTCGGCTTCCTGGGCCTGACCTGGCTGGGCTTCCACAAGGTGCCTGCGGGCTTCGTGCCGGCCCAGGACAAGTACTATCTCGTGGGCATCGCCCAGCTTCCGACCGGCGCCTCGCTGGATCGCACCGAGGCGGTCGTCAAGGAGATGACCAAGATCGCACTGGCTGAGCCGGGCGTCGAGAGCGTGGTGGCCTTCCCGGGCCTGTCGGTCAATGGACCGGTGAACCAGCCGAACACCGCGCTGATGTTCGCCATGCTCAAGCCCTTCGATGAGCGCAAGGACCCGTCGCTGTCGGCCTTCGCCATCCAGGGCAAGCTCATGGGCAAGTTCAGCCAGATCCCGGACGGCTTCGTTGGCATCTTCCCGCCGCCGCCGGTGCCGGGCCTGGGTTCGATGGGCGGCTTCAAGCTGCAGATCGAGGACCGGGCGGGCCTGGGTCCCGAGGCGCTTGCGCAGGCACAGGGCCAGATCATGGGCAAGGCCATGCAGGCGCCCGAGCTGGCGAACATGCTCGCCAGCTTCCAGACCAATGCGCCGCAGTTGCAGGTGGACATCGACCGGGTGAAGGCCAAGTCGCAGGGCGTATCGCTGACCGAGGTGTTCGACACCCTGCAGGTCAACCTTGGCTCGCTCTACGTCAACGACTTCAACCGCTTCGGTCGCACCTACCGGGTCATGGCCCAGGCCGATGCGCAGTTCCGCATGCAGGCTGAGGACATAGGCATGCTCAAGGTGCGCAATGCAGCGGGCGACATGATCCCGCTGAGCGCGATCGCGACCATCGAGCGCAGTTCCGGCCCCGACCGGGTGATGCATTACAACGGCTTTCCCTCGGCCGACATCAGCGGCGGGCCAGCGCCGGGCTACTCGTCCGGCCAGGCCACCGCCGCGATTGAGAAGATCGTGAGCGAATCGCTGCCGGACGGTATGACCTACGAATGGACGGACCTGACTTTCCAGGAAAAACGGGTTGGCAACACGGCGATCTACATCTTCGCGCTGGCGGTGCTGCTCGCCTTCCTGTTCCTGGCGGCCCAGTACAACAGTTGGTCGCTGCCGTTCGCTGTGCTGCTGATTGCACCCATGGCGCTGCTCTCGGCGATCGCCGGCGTCTGGCTCTCTGGGGGCGACAACAACATCTTCACGCAGATCGGTTTCGTGGTGCTGGTCGGCCTGGCTGCCAAGAACGCGATCCTGATCGTGGAGTTCGCCCGCGCGAAGGAAAGCGAAGGGGCCGATCCGCTGGCAGCCGTGCTCGAAGCCGCGCGCTTGCGGCTGCGCCCGATCTTGATGACGTCGTTCGCCTTCATCGCTGGCGTGGTGCCGCTGGTGCTGGCCAGCGGTGCGGGCGCCGAGATGCGCCACGCCATGGGCATCGCGGTGTTCGCCGGCATGCTGGGCGTGACGGTATTCGGCCTGGTGCTGACGCCGGTGTTCTACGTTGTGGTGCGCAAGCTGGCGCTGCGCCGCGAAGCGCGCCATGCCCGTGGCGGCATGACCGACCAGCACGCATGACGGCCAGGAGGACATACGACATGAAAACATCTTTCGCATTCACACGACCCGCCAGGACGCTGGCGCCGCTCGCCCTCGCGGCGGCGCTGGCTGGCTGCTCCATGGCACCGAAGTATGACCGGCCCGCAGCGCCGATCGACACGGCCTATCCCTCGGGCGCGGCCTATGTGGAACTGGCGGCCGCGACGCCCGACGACGCGATCACGGCCGAGATCGGTTGGCGGGACTTCTTCCGCGACCCGCTGCTGCAGCAGTTGATCGGCATTTCGCTGGAGAACAACCGCGACATGCACAAAGCCGCGCTCAACGTGGAGGCGGCTCAGGCGCTGTACCGTATCCAGCGTGCCGAGATGCTGCCGAACCTGGGCGTTTCCGCCCGCGGCGCGTCAGAGCGCGTACCGGCCGACCTCAGTACCACGGGGCAAAGCGACGTGCTCCGGCGCTACGACGTGGCCGGGGTGACGGCCGCCTGGGAGCTGGACCTGTGGGGCCGCATCCGCAGCCTCAACGACCGGGCGCTGGCGTCCTACCTGGCCCTCGACGAGACCCGCATCGCCACGCAGATGAGCCTGGTGTCCGAGGTGGCCAGCGCCTACCTCACGCTGCGCGCCGACCAGGAACTGCTGCGCCTGACGAGCGACACCCTCGCCACACAGAAGCGCTCCTATGACCTGACCACCCAACTGGTGGAAGCGGGAAATTCCACGCAGCTCGACCTGCGCCGCGCGGAGATCGCGCTGCGCACCGCCGAGGCCAACCGCGCCGCCTACACGCGGCAGGCGGCCAAGGACCGCAACGCGCTGGTGCTGCTGCTGGGCCAGCCGCTGACGCCGGAGCTGTCCCGGCAGCTTGACGAGGCCGTGGCGCTGCCGGACGACATCGTGCCGACCGACCTGCCGAGCGGCCTGCCGTCCGAACTGCTCGCGCGTCGGCCGGACATCCGCGCCGCCGAGCAGATGCTGATCGGCGCCAACGCCAACATCGGCGCGGCGCGGGCCGCGTTCTTCCCGACGATTAGCCTCACGGGCTCGGCGGGCACGGCCAGCGCTTCGCTGGACGGCCTGTTCGATTCGGGCTCGCGGGCCTGGAGCTTCCTGCCGCAGATCACGCTGCCCATCTTCCGCGGCGGCGCGTTGCGAGCCAATCTGGACGTGGCACAGGTACAAAAGAGGATCGAAATCGCCAACTACGAGAAGTCTATCCAGGCGGCCTTTGCTGAGGTGGCTGACGGCTTGGCGGGCAAGCGCACGCTTGATGAGCAGATCCGCTCGGAGCAGCTCCTGGTAGCGGCTAGCCAGAAAGCCTACCAACTAGCCGAGCAACGCTTCCAGGAAGGCGTGGACGACAACCTCACCTTGCTCGATGCGCAACGCACACAGTACGGTGCGCAGCAGACCCTGGTGCGCACGCGCCTGACGCGGCTGAACAACCTCATCCACCTCTACAAGGCGCTGGGTGGCGGCTGGACTGAGCACACGGTGCAATCGGGCGCCACCGGGCAACCATCCGCCCGGTCGCCGGGATAAGGGCTATGCGCAACGGCGGCGTTCCCCATCGTTGCGCACGGAGAACCGGATGAGGATCGGTGAACTTGCGCGCTTGACGGGCACCCCCCCGGAGAACATTCGGTTCTACGAGCGGGAGGGCCTGTTGCAAGCCCCGGAGCGGTCACGCAACAACTATCGGCGCTATGGCCCGGCCCATGTCGAACGGCTTCACCTGATTCGCAACTACCGTGCCTCGGGAATCGGCCTGGATGACGTGCGCCGCCTACTGGGTTGGGCACATGAGGGGTTCCTGGAACCTGAGCTGCTAAGGCAGGCTGTCCAAGGCCATCTCGCCTGTGTTGAGGAACGCATGGAGCAACTGATCCAGGTGAAAGAGCACCTGCTCGCATTGGCCCTGCACGGTGCTGCTTCCGCCGGGGCTTCCGAGGATGGACCGGCTCGCGATGGTTCGTGAGCATCGCATGTCCATATAACTGAATATATATTCATGCGTGTAATATTTCCGGCCAGACAAACGAATAAGAAAGACGCCCATGACCGACCAGAGCATCACGCGCCGAAACATCGGCGTTCTCACCGCCGCGCAGGCGCTCGGCGGCGCCAGCGCGCCCATCGTGATGTCGCTGGGTGGGCTGGTCGGCCAGCAGCTTGCCAAGAATTCGGCCTGGATCACCTTGCCCGTGAGTCTGTTCGGCCTGGGTCTTGCCATCGGCACCTTGCCTGCCGCCTTCATCATGCGGCACCATGGCCGCCGCAACGGATACGTGGTGGGGGTCGGCTTCGGCGTGGCCTCGGGCCTGATCGCCGCGTTGGGCATCATGCTGGCCTCGTTCTGGATCTTCTGCGCCGGCACCTTCCTGGCGGGCTTCTACGGCGCGTATGTGCAGAGCTACCGCTTCGCAGCCGCCGACACCGCCGAGGACGCGCTTAAGGCCAAGGCCATTTCCTGGGTCATGGTGGGCGGTCTCGCGGGCGCCATCATCGGGCCGCAGTTGGTGATCTTCACGCGCGATGCGGTAGCGGGCACGCCCTACGTTGGCAGCTTCCTCAGCCAGGCGCTGCTGCCGCTGATCGCCTTGCCGATCCTGCTGATGCTGCGCACGCCGAGCCAGACCCAGGCCGAAGCAGTCGCCGATAGCGGTCGGACGGTGCTGCAGCTCTTGGCGATGCCGCGCTATCTGCTGGCCGTGGCTGCGGGCGTGGTGTCCTATGGGGTGATGGCGTTCGTGATGACGGCCGCGCCGGTGGCGATGGTCAACCACGGGCATTCGGTGGACAACGCCGCCCTAGGAATACAGTGGCACCTGCTGGCGATGTTCGGGCCGAGCTTCTTCACCGGGCGACTGATGGTGCGCTACGGCAAGGAGCGCGTGACCGCCGTCGGCATGGTGCTGCTCGCCGCCTCCGGGGTGGTGGCCCTGGGCGGGCTCGGCCTGTCCCACTTCTGGGGCTCGCTGGCGCTGTTGGGCATCGGCTGGAATTTGAGTTTCATCGGCGCCACGGCGATGGTCACCGACTGCCACACCCCGGCCGAGCGGGGCAAGGCGCAGGGCATGAACGACTTCTTCGTCTTCGCCGCCACGGCGGCCGTGGTGGAAAATCGCATGTCGCGCGCAACGAAGCACAGGCCGTCGGCAATTTTAAAGAATATTAACTGTTTTTAGTAGTGAGGTTTCCAATGTCAGATATTATTCCCGGATATTGCACACTTTGCCGTTCGCGGTGTGGGACGCTGAGTGAAGTAGCAAATGACCACCTGATCAAGGTACGGGCTAACCCTGAACACCCTAATGGTAAGGCCATGTGTATGAAGGGGAAAGCGGCACCTGAGCTGGTGGACAGCGCAAATAGAATTCTGTACCCGATGAAGAGAACTCATCCTAAAGGTGCAGAGGATCCGGGCTGGCAACGTATAAGTTGGGAAGAGGCTATGTCAACGATAGCCGGACAACTGGAAAAATTTAAACGAGAGGATGGAGCTGAATCTGTCGCTTTCGGCTTTACGAGCCCAAGCGGTACCCCCCTCAGTGATGCAATTGAATGGTTAGAGCGATTTGTTCGTATCTATGGCAGCCCAAATACCAGCTATGGAACTGAGATATGTAACTGGCATAAAGACGTTGCACATCGATGGACCTTTGGCTGCGGCATTCCTGTTGCTGATTATTCCCATGCCGATCTTATTCTTCTTTGGGGGCATAACCCCGCGAATACTTGGCTTGCCCAGGCTAGTGCGATTGGTACTGGTCGAAATAACGGCGCAAAACTGATTGTCGTGGATCCTCGCCCGACACCCTTAGCGAAAGAAGCAAATGCCTGGCTTGATGTCAATCCTGGAACTGACGGTGCATTAGCTTTGGGGTTAAGCCATCTCCTGGTAGAACGAAACCTGTTTAATCATGAGTTTGTTCGAAACTGGACTAATGGTCCTTTGTTGGTTCGAAATGATAATGGTTATTTTCTTCGGGAAAAAGATATTAACCCACTTGCCATCAGTAATCGCTATACAGTTTGGGACGAACACAACCAGCAAGTCACATTTATCGATTCCGAGACTCGAACTGAAGAAACGCTGATGCCTACAGCTGCACTTGAGGGCAATGTTGAAGTCGCAATAGCTGATGGTGCAAAAATTTCCTGCCAAACGGCGTTTTCATCTTTTAAAGATATGTTGGCTAATTATGACCCAGAAAACGTAAGCCGTATCACCGGGGTATCTGTTGCGTCAATTGAAGCCGCTGCGAGTTTGATTGCCGGGGCCAAGAAAATCGCCTACCACAGTTGGTCTGGAGTGGCTCAACACACTAATGCCACCCAAACAGAACGTGCGATTGCGACACTGTATGCTTTAACCGGTTGTTTCGATCAGGAAGGATGTAATCGAATCTATGCCAGCCACCCGGTAAATGTGGTTAATTCACCGACATTGATGCCTAAATCACAATGGGATAAAGCATTAGGCCTTGAAGAAAGGCCTATCGGGCCGCCTTCACAAGGTTGGGTTCATTCTCAGGATATCTGGCATTCAGTATTAGAAGGTACACCCTATAAAATTCGCGGGTTAATTGGCTTTGGTGCCAACATATTACTTTCACAAAGTGATACTTCTCTCGGACAACAGGCGCTTGAGGCGCTTGAGTTTTATGCCCATGTAGATTTGTTTGAAACGCCTACATCAAAGTATGCTGATATCCTTCTGCCAGTTAACACTGCCTGGGAGCGCGAAGGCCTAAGAACCGGGTTTGAAAGTAGTGCTGCTGCTCAGGACCACATTCAGTTGAGAAAAAAAATGGTCTCTCCGCGCGGTGAAAGCCGTTCCGACCTTGAGATTGTTTTCGATCTTGCATGCCGGTTAGGAATGAATGAAGCGTTCTTCGACGGCAATATTGAGGCAGCCTGGAATTATCAACTAGAACCATTAGGTTTGACTGTTGAGATGCTCAGAAATAAGCCAGAAGGTTACGATATCCCGCTTGAGCATAAAGTCAGAAAATATGCTTTCAGAGACCCAAATAGTGGATATCTGGCAGGTTTCAATACAGAAACAAAACGTGCAGAGTTTTACTCTGAGATCCTTCATCACTATGGTTACAATCCTTTACCTGAGTATGTACAGCCGCAAGAATACCAGCGCAACGATCCTGATTATCCATTAATGCTGACATCCGTTAAAAGCGGATTCTTCTGTCATAGCCAACATCGAAGCCTGACTAGCCTACGAAAAAAAGCACCTTATCCAACGGTAGACATTTCGGCAACTCTGGCTGACGAAGAAGGTATCAAGACGGGGGATTGGGTAGAAATTGAAACGAGAGCAGGTCTTGCTCGATTTAGAGCAAAAGTGGAAGCCAAACTCTCTCATGAAACTGTAATTGCTGAGTTTGGGTGGTGGCAGGCTTGTCCTGATTTTGGCAAACCTTCATACCCGGTTAAAGGTGAGTACAGTAGCAATTACAATAGTTTAATCAGCGGTGATAGCTATGATCCAGTCAGCGGTGCTTTACCTTTGCGTTCATTCCGCTGCCGCATTCGCCGCTTGAATGATTTTGAGCTGATAAGGCGCCCCTGGGAAGGTCGTAAAACATTCAAAGTCATTGAACTGAAAAAAGAAGCAGATAATGTTACGACAATTACCTTCCAATCGAACAGTGAAGGCTACTTACCTGATTATGAACCGGGCCAGCATATCACTGTTAGCTGTTGTCCGATGAGCGATTCTGAAGAGATCGTTACCCGGGCGTATTCGCTGACAGGCCCTGCGTTTGTTCATGACCGTAAAACCTATTCCATTTCTGTCCGTCATCAGAAAGCGACTGATGAGAAAGGTGAGTATGTTGAAGGAATAATGTCATCCTACATAAACACGCATTTGCAGATAGGCAAGGATGTTGAACTTACCCCTCCTGGGGGGAATTTCATTGTCCCGCTCAATGCCGTCCAGCCTGTCGTAATCTTTGCTGGCGGTATTGGAATTACTCCATTCATTTCCTATCTGGAGTCTATTAACCCCCAAGCGGAAGGTCCGGAGATCTGGCTTTTCTATGCTAATCAAAATAGTAGGCTACATGCGTTTAAGAAAAGAATTGCGGAGCTAAATGCGTCTATTGACAGGCTTAAAGTAATTAATATCTACAATCAGCCCCTCGACTGTGATATTCCAGGATTGGATTATGATAGAGCTGGTTACGTTGGTGCGGGAGATGTCGAGGCATATCTTATTGAGAATAATGCTCGTTATTACATGTGTGGTCCGCAGCCTATGATGGATGCGATATCGCGAGGGCTTCAGGAGAGAGGTGTACCTGCATTTGCTATTTTCTACGAGATATTTCGTTCTCCAGCAAAAATAAATAATGATCCCTCATTACGTCATAAAGTCATTTTTGCAAAATCAGGAAGAACAGAGATTTGGACCACGGATAAAGGTACTCTACTTAATTTTGGGGAAAAGCTTGGGATTCAAATGCCTAGTGGTTGTCGTGTTGGACAATGTGAAAGCTGTTCAACTAGGGTGATTGCAGGGAACGTACAGCATCTGAATGGTGTGGAGCCCTCTGATGAGGGGGCATGTTTGACATGTCAGTGCATTCCTGCCGGTGATATCACGATTGATGCTTGAGGTAAGTACTAGCTATTAGCATCCTTTACATCAGGCCATTTCAGTGGCCTGATTTTTTCTATGAATAACATTATGTTTTAAACAATTTTCAATTTTTTGTACGAATTCACCTCAATAGCCGATTTAATCAATTTTATCAGTGCGATCTTTCTAAGTTTTTATCATCCTCCCCCTTGACCTTCCAGTTACTACAAGCTTTAGCCTGTAAGAAATTATACCAATTGCATTAATTAATTGACCAACTTTATCCACTCTCTCCAACAGAGATTTTTGACTCGTTCAACATCCGCAATGAATGTATTCCAAGCGCGAGAGACCTGTTCCACTATTTCTTCGTAACCTCGAAATACGCGGTTTGATAAGCAACGTTGCCGTAACCATTGCCATACTTGCTCCATCGGGTTCAGCTCCGGAGAATAAGGTGGGAGTTTTAACAGACTGACATTGGTAAATGGGCTGGCCGTATCGATCGTATGCCAGCCCGCGCCATCCATTACAACAACGGCATGACGCCCAGGCTCTGTCGCTTCACTTATTAATTTCAGATGCTGCTTCATCACCTCTTTATTCACAAGAGGGCTGATAAGCGCCTGAGTATTACCATTGCTCGGACACACCGCCCCAAAGACATAGCCATAATCGAATTGCTGTTGCTTTACTACTCTTGGCCTGCTGCCCTTGGCTGCCCATATTCTGGACGTCTGATTTTGCTGACCGAATCGTGCTTCGTCTTGAAACCAGACGTCAACGCGATCCAGAGGAAGATGACCGGGAGTGTGAAGGATCGTTTCCAGCAGGAAATTTTTTAAAAGTGTCCTGGGTTTGTTGTGATTGTTTAGGGTGTTTAGAGCGACTGGTTATCCAACTGAAACCGAGCGCATCCATGATGCGGTATACGTTTCGCAACTGATAATCGATTTGGAAGGTGTCGCTAATGTATTGTCGTACATCCTGTGCAATCAAACGCCCCCCCTCCTTTTTAACCGCATTTTCTTTGATAAAATGTGCGATCTGTTCTCGCTGGGAGACGGAGAGCTGACAGGGTCTACCCGGACTAGGTTTGGATTGCAGACCTTCAAGTCCGTGCGCCAGATAGTTGGATACCCAGGTATTAACACTGCCTCTGGCAACCCCAAGGTAAGTTGCTATCTGGGTTCGTGTTTCCCCATTCTTGAAATGATACAAAGCTAGATAGCGGGTTCGCAGTTGCCCGTTGGAGGTTTGCTTTGCTAATTGTTTAAAGTCGTCGGCTGTATGCATATCAAAATCACTCGAATATGAATACCACTATTAGATCAAACTTTTAAGACAATTGGTATTACTACAGACGCCAACTTCGGACTGGCCGAAGAGTTTTGGTGAATGAAAGGATCGTTATGATGAAAATGAAAGTTGGGATATTGCTGATGGCAGTTGCAGTGACAGCCAATACAGAAGTGGTACTTGCAAATGATGATGCAAGCGAAACGCAAAAAAAAACTGCAAATGCGCCTGCAGGTCCACAGGTACCCGTGGCTGTTGCCGTATCACGGAATATTATACCTTCTGCTGAATTTACCGGTTCTTTAGCGGCTATTAAAACAGTGGAGCTACGCCCCAGGGTAGGAGGGGCAATCGAATCTGTTACGGTGCCGGAGGGAAGTCTGGTTCAGAAAGGACAGATGTTATTTCAAATCGATCCGCGGCCCTACCAGGTTGTGCTTGATAGTGCACAAGCGCAATTACGACAGGCAGAAGCTCAGGCGTTCCAGGCAAGCCGCAATTACGAGCGTATTAGCCGTCTGGTAAACGGAGGTGCTGTTTCGCGTAAAGACTATGATGATGCATCTTCTGAGAAAAATGCCCGCGTTGCACAGGTTCAGGTATCGAAGGCTGCAGTCGAAGCAGCAAAGCTGGATTTGTCATACTCGCGTGTGACTGCGCCAATTGATGGCCGTATCGATCGGATTTTAGTAACTGAAGGTAACTTGGTTAGCAGCAGCCAGGGGGGGGCCGCGACTCTATTGACAACAATCGTTTCGTCCGACCCTTTATATGTTTATTTTGATATTGATGAAGCGACATATCTCAATACTGTCAGTAAGGCTCGGCCTGATGTTGTCGGACGTAGCAACGAAAAATTACCCGTACATATAGGTCTGGCAAATGAGAAGGGGTATCCGCACGGGGGGGCGCTTGATTTTGTTGGCAACCAAATTGATCGTAATACCGGCACTGTTCGTGTCCGGGCTATTATCCCGAATGCTGATGGTCTTCTTACTCCTGGAGCATTTGCCAGAGTTCAGTTAGGCACTGGTAGTGAGCAAAAAGTAATTTTGGTAAACGATCAAGCCGTAGGCACAGATCAGGGCAATAAGTATGTCCTTGTTGTTGATGCCAATAATAAGGCGCAGTATCGCCCGATAGTGTTGGGGCCAATGGTCGATGGATTACGTGTTATCAGCGACGGTCTGAAGGCCGGGGAAAAAATTATCATAAAAGGGCTCGTACGACCGGGGATGGCCGTTACGCCAGACATCGTATCGATGCAAACGCTGTTGAGCGTACCTGAGAGGCAGCCTGAAGGTGCATCTAAAAAATCGAATGGCAAAAATGAGGGAGGTAGTAAATGAAATTTCCTCATTTCTTCATCCAGCGCCCCATATTTGCAATTGTCTTATCAGTTTTTATGCTGATAGCGGGTTCTTTAGCGTTTTTTCAACTTCCTCTCAGTGAATATCCGTCCGTAACACCGCCAACCGTTCAGGTAACGGCAAGCTACCCCGGAGCAAACCCCAATGTAATAGCAGATACTGTTGCCGCCCCGCTTGAGCAAGCCATCAATGGGGTTGAAGGCATGCTTTACATGAGTTCTCAAACTGCTTCTGACGGCCGAATGATTTTAACCATCTCTTTCAGACAGGGAACTGACCCCGATATTGCGCAAATTCAGGTTCAGAATCGGGTATCACGGGCTTTGCCTCGGCTACCAACGGAAGTCCAGCAAATAGGGGTTGTGACTGAAAAAACCTCGCCGGATATTCTTATGGTGGTGCATTTGTTCTCTCCTGATGAGCGTTATGATCCACTTTATGTTTCTAACTATGCAATGTTAAACGTACGTGATGAGCTTTCACGCTTACCAGGTGTCGCAAGCATAGCGCTGGGAGGTGAAGGGGAATATGCCATGCGAGTATGGTTAGATCCTAATAAAGTGGCTTCCAGAGGGTTAACATCAAGTGATGTCACTGCTGCGATTAAAGAACAAAACGTTCAGGTAGCGGCTGGCTCTGTCGGACAGCAACCTAATGCATCGTCATCATTCCAGGTCACTGTGAATGCCTTAGGGCGCCTAACTACTGAGGAACAGTTCGGCGATATAGTTATTAAAACCGGAGATGACGGACAAATTACGCGCTTGCGTGATGTGGCTCGTCTTGAACTCGGTTCAGATAACTACTCCATGAGGAGTTTACTAAATAATAAAAATGCAGTGGGTATGCAGATTGTTATGACCCCGGGCGCCAATGCACTTGAGGTGTCTGCATCGGTAAGGTCAACAATGGAACGCCTGAAAGTAAGGTTTCCGGAAGGTATTCAGTACAGTATCGCTTATGATCCGACCGTGTTTGTTAGTGCTTCCCTGAAATCTGTCACGACGACTTTATTAGAGGCCACAATATTAGTTGTGCTGGTCGTGATGCTATTTTTGCAAACATGGAGAGCATCAATCATCCCATTGATCGCAGTGCCTATTTCATTAGTGGGTACGTTTGCATTAATGGATGTATTTGGGTTCTCACTCAATACGCTATCTTTATTTGGTCTGGTTCTTTCAATTGGTATTGTTGTTGATGATGCAATCGTTGTGGTTGAGAACGTTGAGCGCCATATTGCAAAAGGACTCTCACCAAAAGACGCCGCAAGAAAAGCAATGGACGAGGTAACGGGGCCAATTCTGGCTATTACCTCAGTACTGGCAGCTGTGTTTATTCCATCAGCATTCCTCTCGGGGCTTCAGGGCGAATTCTATCGTCAATTTGCATTGACGATTGCTATCTCAACGATTTTATCGGCTATCAACTCCTTAACATTGTCTCCGGCATTAGCTTCCGTACTACTGAAACCACATCAAGGTATAGAGAAGCAAGATTTGTTGACTCGTGTAATGGATCGTTTTTTCGGATCTTTTTTCCGTCGTTTTAACCGTTTCTTTGATAGCCTGTCGAATTCCTATGTTGGGACGATTCGACGTATCGTTCGCGGAAGTACAATTGTACTCATTCTGTATGCTGGTTTTCTGGCACTGACCTTCCTGGGCTTCAAACAGGTTCCTGGTGGTTTTGTGCCTGCTCAGGATAAATATTGCTCTTTTGTCAAATACATAGAATCATCCTATGTATAAGGCCTGAGTTGCTACAATCGAGGTCCGATGGGCTCCCGTCTCTACGTCATTTGAGAACCGCGATGAATAACCGCTTCACACTCCCACAGGCGCCGCGGCGTTCGCTCGTCGATTCGACGATTGAGCTGATCCGCGGCCAGATCGAGGGAGGCGCCTGGAAGGTCGGCGAGCGCATCCCCAGGGAGCAGGAACTGGCCGAGATGCTGGAGGTTGGCCGCAACACGGTGCGGGAAGCCATTCGCGTGCTCTCGCACGGCCAGGTCCTGGAAGTCCGCCAGGGTGATGGCACCTACGTGCGAACCAATATCGATCCGGCCGAGGTCATGCGCCGTGTCGGGCGTTCCGGCTTGCGAGAGCACTTCGCGTTGCGCTGCATGCTGGAAACCGAGGCGGCCAGGTTGGCCGCGGTGCATCGGTCCAAGGCGGACGTTGGGCTGCTGCGCCGACTGTTGAAGGCCCGCGGCGAGCAGGAGCAACACGCATCGAGCGCGGCCTTTGCCGAGGCCGATACGGCTTTCCACTGCGCGATCGCCGGGATGTGCGGCAACGGCGCGCTGGCTGAGCTGTACCGCTACTTCGCGAACTCGGTCCGCATGAACACGCTGACTGCGCTGAAGGACAAGGAACTGCCCGAGCCGGGTCTCGCGACCCATGAGGCGATCGTGGATGCTATCGAGCGCCAGGATGGAGAAGCAGCTGCGGCGGCTGTGCGGAACGTGGTCGCTCCGCTGATTGCGGCACTTGAGAAATCGGGTTGATCCGAGCGCGACTCCCGCGCTGGCAATGCCGCTTTCCATCGAGCAGCCGGTCGCCGGCCCCGTTGATCGGAACGCGGGTTGTTTCCCGGAGAGCACGCGGTAGCCGGTCCTCATGGATAGGCCCTTGGTGCGCTACAGCGACCGGACGGTGCTGTTCATATCGAATCTTCGACGCGACCACCCGCCAGGACATACCGGGCCAGCGCCTCGGCATCGGCGTGGGTGGCCCGGGTGGACTGCGGTGTACCGAAAGCCTGGACGAGCTTTGGCAGCATGGCCTCCAACTGGGCTCGCTTATCCGAATCCGGTTCGACGTGGATGAGCGCGAGCAATGTGCCGCCAAGCGTCTCCTTGTGAGTCTTCAGCCAGACGCCGCGCTGAGCGCGATCGTCGAGAGTCTCTTCTGGCCCTCCCGCGACGTAGATAAGCACGAAGGGCTTTCCGCAGGCGACGAGTTCATCCATTTCCGCGCACCAGGCGCTGCTGTATCCGTTGTAGATGCTTGCGCCGTCGAAGCGGACGATGGGGAAATCGCTGGTGTCGTGAACTTTCGGTTGCTGGGACATGATCCTGGACTCTCGCTATTAACGTCCTAACATCCTACCTTTGTTGAGAATTACTTGCAACTGAAATGGGCATGGGCACACCGCCGTGCAGCGCCAAGTGACGGGCGAAATAAGGGCTTGACCTTCCAACAATGGGAGGCCCTACAGTGAACCCATCAACCTCATTCAAGGAGTTTTTTCATGAAGGTCAACAAGTTCAGCCTCTTGTTCATTGCGGGCGCCGTCGTGGTCGCCGCCGGCCTGATGGCCGTCCAGAAGAAGGTGGTCGTCCCGTCGGGTGAAGCGATGCAGGCCAGTGCGGGCGGAGGTCACCAAGGGCACGCGATGCCCTCCAGCGCCTCGGCCAATGACAGTCCTTCCACGACCGCGTATCGCGCCGTGAACGACCAGATGCACGCCGGGATGGGAGCGCAGTTCACTGGCAACGCCGACGTCGATTTCATGCGTGGCATGATCCCGCACCACCAGGGCGCGATCGACATGGCCAAGGTGGCGCTGCAGTACGGCAAGGACCCGGAGGTTCACAAGCTGGCCCAGGAGGTCATCACCGTGCAGGAAGGCGAGATCGCCATGATGAACAAGTGGCTGGGCGACAACGGCCAGCAGGCGGCGGCCGGCAGCTCGGGCGATGCCTCGACGGCCGCCTACCGTGCCGGCAACGACCGCATGCATGCGGACATGATGATCGACTTCAGCGGCGACGCCGATGTGGACTTCATGCGCGGCATGATCCCGCACCACCAGGGTGCGATCGACATGGCCAAGGTGGCGCTGCAGTACGGCAAGAACCCGGAGGTCCGCAAGTTGGCTCAGGAGGTCATCTCCGCGCAGGAAGGCGAGATCGCCATGATGAAGAGTTGGCTTGTCGCTCGGGGCAAGTGAAGGCACGACCATGAACCAAGCCAACACCCCGCGCATCCTCATCTATAGCACTCCAACTTGCCCGGACTGCCGGGCACTAAAGGAGTGGTTGTCCCAGCAGGGCATCGCGTTTGAAGAGCGCGACCTGACCGACCCGAAGATTTCCGCGGAGGCCAAGTCACGAACCGGCGTGCGCGTGGCCCCGATCACGATCGTCGGCGACGAGGTCTTCTATGGCACCTTCGCGAGCCAGAAGCCGAGGCTGATGAAGGCGCTCGGTCTTCAGTGAGCCGCTGAAGGAAGACCGTGGTCACGGGCGGAGTCGCCGGTGCGGACCCCGGTCGGACCCTGTAAGCGCTGTTGTGGACGCGTCTGCACGCAAAGCTCAAGACCGTGAGGCATTCTTCGCCGACGACGCTCGGCGCTTTCGCCTGCGGTCGTTGACATCACGAGAGGAATTTTTATGCGATCGACATCATCAGCCACCTCCCTGCACGTCGCCATTTCCGAGGGCATCACAGTCGCCAACGACCTGCCGTTCGTGCTGTTCGGCGGCATCAACGTCATCGAGGATCTCGATACGACCCTGGCTGCGGCTGAGCACTTCGCGGAGGTGACGCGCAAGCTGGGGATACCCTTCGTTTTCAAGGCGTCGTTCGACAAGGCCAATCGCTCGTCGATCCATTCTTTCCGAGGTGTCGGCCTGGAGGAAGGGCTGCGGGTCCTCGATGCGGTCAAGTCGCGGTTCGGATGCCCAGTCTTGACCGACGTGCATGAGGTTGAGCAGGCCATGCAGGTCGCTGCCGTTGCCGACGTACTGCAAGTTCCGGCCTTCCTGGCCCGGCAGACCGATCTGGTGGCCGCCATTGCCCGCACCGGTCGGGTAGTGAATGTCAAGAAGCCGCAGTTCCTCAGCCCGGGCCAGATCAGGCATGTCGTCCACAAACTGCACGAGGCTGGCAACCCGCGCGTCCTGCTGTGCGAGCGTGGCACGCAGTTCGGCTACGACAATCTCGTCGTGGACATGTTGGGCTTCCGCGAAATGAGCGTTGCCAGCAGTGGCCTGCCACTGGTGTTCGACGTAACCCATAGCCTGCAGCGGCGAGAAGCGGATGCGTTGGCTTCGGGTGGGCGTCGCCAACAGTTGCCCGAACTCGCGCGGGCCGGCATGGCGGTCGGCATTGGCGGTTTGTTCCTCGAAGCACACGCCGACCCGGCGCATGCACGTTGTGACGGACCCAGCGCTCTGCCACTGGACACGCTCGAACCGCTGCTGCGGCAGGTCAAGGCGGTGGACCAACTCGTCAAGTCGTTCGAGCCTCTTCGGATCGACTGAAGCTTGCCACCCGTTCAAACAGAACGTGTGGCACTTCCCCTCTTAGTCGGCTATTTGAGCGACAGATAAGGATTGTTCGGTGGAACGGCATCGAATATGTGCGATGGGTCTTCGAGCAAATAGCCATGCACCTGGCGCGTTTTGCGCGGTCCCATGACCTCGCACGTCCTGATGTTCAGACCCGATGGCTGTTTCCTGTGGAGTCCGAGTTTTTCAAAGCGCTTCTGCACCCACTGCCAGTCCTGCAGGGCCGCGTCCTTCGCAAGCGGCCCAATGGTTGGATGCTCTTGTGCGTAGCGCTGGAAAACACCAGGGCTGATCAGGTAAACCGTGTCGGACACGGTATGTACCAGGGCCTTGGCGTCATTGATGATGAGCTTGCGGGTCTGGACGGCCTGTTTCAGCCAGGCCATGAAATGCTCGCCCGATGGCCGCCCGGTAAATGAGGCGAAATCGTGCGGCGCAGGCGCGGCGGTCGGCGCCGAAGGACCTGGGGCCGATGCGGGAGGGTCGAGCGGCACCGCTGCATCGTCGGCACCCTCTGGCGGGGCTTCGACGGACTGCTCCGGCTCAGGCGTTGTCTCGAACATCGCCAGCATGCTTTCCAGTGGGTCGGCCGGATTGCGCTGCGTGCTGGGAGGTATGGCGTGACTTCCGCCCGACTGATCTGGACGGCTGCTTGCTGCGGGCTCCTTCTCCGTTGCCACCGCTGCTCCAGGTAGCAATGCAGCGTCGGGTGCGGACGGGCGCGGCCCGTCCTCGGCCTCGCCGGCGTTGTCCACGGTCACGGTTCCCGCAAATGGGCTGGGTCGCTCCGAGGGCTCCCAGATCAGCGCCGGGGCCAGGCGCAGGAGCGTGAAGGCATGGGACCAGCCACTCTCACTGGTAATAGTTGCGCGCCAGATGGCCTTGCCGGAGGCGGTGGGCTGCAACATGGCATGATCCTGTAGCACGTTGAACACGGCCGTGTTGTTCGCGGGGATGCCATCGACCCCCTGGGACAGCAGGTGCGCGCGCAGCTTGTCCGAGACTGTCTTGCTCACCAGCCACAGCGCGTCCTCGGTGAGCCAGCCATCGGAGGCCTCCGGCTGGTTCAGTTTCAGCTCTTCCTTGAGCAGGTAGCGCAGCCCGTTGACCAGCTTGCGTTGGAGCGAGTGCTTGGGCGCGGCCATGGCGCGCGCGGGATCGCCGCCCAGCTCCTGGGCGACGGAGGCGCGGTCGGCCTGCACGACAAGCTCGCCCAGAACCCCGGCGTGCTCGTACTGCCCAGCCAAGACGTAGAGCAGCGGCGCCCACAAGGATGGATAGCCACTGAGCCAGTCCAGCAGATCGCGATTGAGCAATTGCTGGTACAGCAAGCCTGTCGCGGCGCTATGAAGCCGGTACTCGCGGTCGTCGCGGTAGCGGAAGCGGTACGGTTGGCGCAGCGGGCCGTGCCATGGGTGCCAGGTGCTGCCGTCGGCCAGCTCGACGTGCAGATCGACGGCCACCTTGCCGATGTCATGGAGCAGTGCGGCATAGGCGACGGCCGCAGTCCAGGCTTCGGCCTGCGCCGCCTGGTCTTCGGGGCTGGCCCCGATGGGCAGCAGATGGGACTGCCGCAGCTTTAGGCTGTAGGCGACGATTTCGAGGCCATGGTCGAGCATGCCGCCCGGGTAGGCATGGTGATGCGCTTCGGAAGCCGGGAAGGCCTGGACCAGCTCGGCGTAGCGCTCCAGCGGCGCGCGGTACAGGGAGGCGAACTGCTTGCGCGAAAGCGAGGTGCGCTGCCAGATGTGTTCCAGCAGCTTCTGCCGGCGCGGGGTGGCGAGCAACGATGCGGCCGACTCCGGCCGCATCAACCCTTTCGGGAGGTCGGTGGCGGGTGCTGGCGACGGCGCGGCAGCGACCGGGGGCCGTTTTCGCTGGAACAGGGAGAGCATGTCGGTGTCCTGATGGCGGGCCGGGCGGGAGGCCTTTTGGCCTTTTCAAGGTAGGGCCTTTCCCCTTGCACCCCATTCCCTTGCCGTTTCGACCCTTTGGCCTTTAACCGTTTCGGTATAGCGGGGCCTGGGCTGCGGCTCCAGCGTCAATGCGGAACCCGCACGAATGGATTAGACGGCGACCTGGCGCTGGGCCCCGGCCTATGCTGCCGGGGCGCTACACCGCCAGGTAGGCTCCCACCCGGGCGACTAAGTTGACAAATGCGACAAAGGAGACTAGAGTGAATCCTGTCTCAAACCTACCTGGGAGCTGACCATGCCCACTGCGATCGAATTCATTGCCGACCGGCTGCCGCGAGTCACGGTGGAGGATGTGCGACGCTTCGCCGATACCGTCGAAATCCGGGATGCACCGGCGTTCGCGGCTGAGTTGCAGGCGTTCATCCACGAGCGCGTGGAGGCGGTGACGCTGCCCGCCAACCTGGAAGGTGAAACGGTGGCGCAGGCCTTGCAGCGCAAGGCGGCCGCGTTGCGCTCCGACACGCGCTGGACACCGGCTGAAACCGATGTCCAGCGAGGCCGCGCCTTGCTGCTGGAAGCCTTCAACCAGCCGGACAACCTGCCGCCTGCCGAGTTCGCCAAGCTGGCGGACAAGTCGCGCCAGCAAATCTACAAGGACATCCTCGCCCGTCGGCTGCTGGCGCTGAACGTGGGGCCGCGCGGCCAGAAGCTGCCCGACTGGCAGCTCGACCCGGTGAAGCAGCAGTTGACCCAAACCGTGCTCCAGGAGGTCGAGGGCATCGACCACTGGACGATCTACCGCGCGCTGTCCGAACCCCTCGAAGGCCTGGGTGGTCGCTCGCCCGTGGATGCGGTGACGCATGGCACGATCGATGACGTGGCCGAGGCCGTGTTCAACGTGCTGGGCGTCCAGGTGCATTGAAGCGAGACCGCCATGAGCCACGAGCTGCCTTCGTTCCTGATCGATGCCGGTGAACTGCTCCAGCATGTGAGCCGCGTCGTCTATCGGGGCAGCCCGCTGTACTATGGCCGCAGCAGCACGAATCGCTACGATGACCCAGCGGGGGCCTACGGCGTGCTCTACCTGGGGCGCGACCTGCCCACGGCGCTGATGGAGTCGGTGTTTCACAAGCACCAGTGGCTTGCGGACACGCAACGCTCGATCGCGCTGAAAGAAGTCCAAGCCCGGATGGTGCGCGCAGTAGGCGTGATGGACGACGTGTTTCTGGCCGATCTCACGGCGCAGGGCGTCATGGCGGGCTACTTCGGCCTGAACCTGGAGCAGTTGGCCAGCCGCGACTACACGCACACGCAGCGGGTGTCCGCCCAGGTGCATGCGATGCTCGGAGATGATGGCCAGGCGCTGTTCGACGGGGTGCTCTATCCGTCGCGCAACAACTATCCCGCCAAGAGCATCGCCCTGTTCGAGCGTGCGGGAGCGAAGGTTGGCGTCATCGAGGACATCGACCTGGTGGACCATGTGGACTGGCCGCGTTTCGTTGTTACCTACCGCATCGGCGTTGAACCCGACCCCGGCCCGGTGGGGCCGGATGACGAAGCGTCCTGAAGCAGCAAGAAAACACATTGAAGCCGCAAACCGAATGAAGTGGAGCAAACTGGAATAGGCATTCCTCAACAGCAGGAGACGACCATGAACACGACGACCCGCACCAGCACCGCAGAACGCCTCGGCCGCGCCTTTGGCCGCGGATGGCGTGCCTATGCGCGACGCGAACGGCGGGCGTCGAACTGGTTGGTGTCCAAGGGCATGCCGCGAGCTGGCGCTACCGCGCTCGTGTGGGTAGCCAAGCTGGCTGTACTGGGGGTGCTGCTCTACGTTGCGTTTTGGTTTGCACTCGTGATGCTGGGCGTTGCGGCGGCGGGATGGGCTGCTGCTGCAAATACTTCGGATGAGGACGAGTGGCCTTTCACCGACCTCACCGAGCTGCGCAAGACGCCGGGCTACGATCCCAACCTGTACAACGACACGTCGCACGAGTTGTACACCGACGACTGACCGGCCTCGCGCTATTTCAGTTTTCCTCCGGTGAGCGCCCCGGCACCCTTGCCGCCAGCTTGGCCGGCGCTCTTGCTGCCATCGGAAAGTCCCTGGATGACGTGCCCGGCCCGAATCCCAACCCAGGTAAGGCTCGCCAGCCAGAATCCCGGCAGAACCAGGAACATCGTGCCCATGACGAACATCAGGAGCATGTCGCCGAAGGCGTTGTTCAACCCTACCAGCGGGTCAAAGTTGGTGTGCGGCCGGTTCCAGCCAAAGCCCCAGCCATAAAGCGCGTCCAGAATCGTTGAATCGATCCAGCGTGCGAGCTGGAACCAGAAGTCCGTGAAGAACAGCGCGAACTGCACGACGCTGACGGTGACGACCGTCTTCAGGTCGTAGGTGCCCACAACCAGCACGAGCGGGATGCAGATGACCAGCGCCATCTTCAGTAAGGCGAGGATCATGGGCAGGGATTGGCGCACGACATCCATGGCAGGAAACGCGGCAATCGCGCCGACTGCCATCCCCACGTCGCCCGTGGCGCGCGTCACGATGTTCGGCAGGGTCTTGTCGATCTGGCCGCCGTAGTCCGTATAGACGCTGCCCTGGTTCAGTTTCTGCTGCCGCGGTGACGCGATGGCGCGGATCACCGAATCGTCCACCTCGGCCCGGCTGAGGAACCCGGCCCAGCCCGCCAGGCGATTCAGCAGGGTCGGGTCCACTTGCCCCAGCAGCCGCGCGCGCAGGCCGTTGCTGCCGTCTGACCACCACTGCCTGCAGGTCGGGTAGCCGCCACCATTGGCAACCTGCGCGAGGCCTGCATCGCGGGTGTCGTCATAGGGCCATGCCTCGCGCGCCGTGCTGGAGCGGTAGCTGTCGTAGTAGCCACCCGTGTCCGTGAAAAAGCGCGAGCCGATCCAGGTTACGTCGTGCATCTGCTGCTCATCGAGATCCGGGCGCTGCATGAACAATTTGGCCCGCGCAGGCCCATAGCAATCCCGCGAGAAGTCCGCGACCTCCTGAGCCAGTACCGGGTCGTCAATGCGGGTCGCGTCGATCTCCATCCTCATCTGCCGCAGGTCCGTACCGCACGGGATCGCCGCTACCGAGGCGCTCGTGACGGCGCGCGAGAGCGCGTGCATGAAAGCCCACCAGACCGGCACCTTCGCCGACTGGTTGTTGATGGTGCTGAAGGACTGCGACCAGCCGGTTTCCGTGGGCTGCGGCACGCTGACCTGGCACTGCGCCGAGCGCGAGCTGTCGTACTGGATGGTGCTGAGGTCCACGTCGATGAACGGAATGCCCGCGAACATCACCACCACGATCGCGACGAACACCCGGTTCTCGATACGGGCGGCACTCAGAACGCCTTTGTTGCCCTCGTCAGCGCCTTCCGCGCGGGCCTTCAGCCACTCCTGCACGACGATGGCGACGAAAGGCAGCGCGAACACCCCGCTGGACACCAGCACGGCCCAGATACCGTTGTTGACGATCCAGGACACGAGGGTGAGGTAGTACTCCAGATAGTCGGTCGTGAAGAGCGTCATGGCCCCGATCTCCCCTCAAGCGGCCTGCATCAACAGGCTGGCTTCCAGCGCGACGATGGCGACGACGCCGGCGACCTCGGTACGGATCAGCCGGCGCCGCGCCTGCCCATCTGTCCCGCTTTGGTCTTCGCGGGCCAGCACCCGGCGGCGCATCCAGAACCATCCATAGGCCGTTGC
Organism: Stenotrophomonas sp. GD03654; assembly: GCF_029845105.1. Lineage (NCBI taxonomy): Bacteria > Pseudomonadati > Pseudomonadota > Gammaproteobacteria > Lysobacterales > Lysobacteraceae > Stenotrophomonas > Stenotrophomonas sp. GD03654. Next base: position 67,117 of record NZ_JAOCLC010000011.1, read on the forward strand.
CGCGTACACGCACAGCCGCCAGATGAAGAAATACCCTGCGGAGGCCGCCAGCCACCGTTCCCAGCCTGCAACGCTGCCGACCAGGTTGATGCCCGCGACGTTCGCCCCCACTGCGGCGGCAACGATAAGCACCAGCCACAGCAGCGTCTTCGCCGCGCGCCGGCTGAACAACCAGCGCAGCGGCCGCCAGGCCATGCGCGCCGGGCTCATGGCCGACTCCCCGGATTGCCCTTCTGGAGCTGGTCGAGACGGTCCGGCACAGGATCGCCCTCGTAGATGCCGCGCGAACCGGCCGCGCGCGCGCCGTGGCGCTGGATGATCGCCATGGGCGAGTTGTTCGCCAGTTCGCGCCGCAGCTCCAGTTCGGTCTTGAGGTTGCGAATCTCACGGTCGAGCGTGTCGCTCTCGTGGTTCACCGCCTCCACGGCAAGTTCGTTCGCCGCGACGTTGGGCTCCTTCTTGCCCGTGAGCAGCGTGCGCTGCAGCAGCAGCGCTTTCTCCAGCACGGATGCCAGCGCGACCTCGGACGCGAGGCGCTGCGACAGCAGGTGCTGGTCGGGCTCGTCGCGCAGCGCCTCGATCACGCCGCGCGTGATCGGCAGCGACGCACTGCCAGCTTCGCGCAGGTTCTCCGGCGTCGTGTTCTTGGCCTTGGTTACCAGGTCCTGGAGCGCCTGCAGCTTGGCGTCGTACTCCTCCTGGATCAGCGGCGTGAGCCCGACGCCCGGCGTCGTCTCGGTCTTGGTGCAGGCATCGCACGTGCGCTGCTCCTTCTCGCCGAGCACGCGCGTGGCCCACTCGACGGCAGCCTGCGGCGAGGTCCAGGTCTGGCACGAGAGACTGCTGCAACTGGCCGGCGCAATGGACGAGGTGTCGGTCACGCCGCGGCCGTTGACCAGGTTGTAGCCAGCGCGGGTGACATCGCCGACGACCTTGATCGCGGGCTGGCCGGAGCCGCCCGCGTTGCTGCCCCCGACCCACGGCACGCCGTCATTGCCGCGGCGCGTCTCGGCCTGCTCGATGGCCGAGACCGCATCCGTGCTCGACACGGCATCGCGCAGCGCCAGCCCTTCGGCCATCTGGCTCCAGCCGAGTTGGCCGCCCGCCGTTTCGGCCATCTTCTCGGCCATGGCACGGCACGTCAGCTTGCTGCGGTCGAAATCCAGCCGCGCCTGCAGCACGCCATTGGTGAGCAGGTTGTACAGACCGGGATCGGCCCGCTGGATGATCAGTGCGGGCAACGATGCCACCGCACTGGTGGCACTCTGGATCACCGACGACATGATTTGCTGGAAGCCGTTGGTAATGCCGTTAAGTTGGTTCTTCAACGTGGTCTGGATGCTCATGTCGCCGCAGATCAAGTTGCTGTTCCAACCCACGCCGACACCGATGGAGCGCATGCCGGCTGCACGTCCCATCGACACGGCGTTGCCGCCACCGATCGAGTACATGACGTCATCGCCGATGACGCTGCCGCTGGTCTGGTATCCCAGTTGACCCCAGGCCACGCCGCTGCCCAGCGCGAGCGCGCCGGCCAGTGCCAGGACGATCTCCGTGCGACGTACCCGGCGGGAGAACGGATTGAATGCAGGACGGAACTTCATGGCACCCCCTCAGAGGAAATCGACGCTGCCCAGGAACACCTGGCCCCGGCGCTCGCAGCAGGCATACGGCCGCCACAGCGCCCATGCGTAGTCGCCTTGCTGGGCCTGGGTAAGGAAGCCGCTGCGCGGGAAGACCGTGCAGGACGAGGACAGGACGGGCGTGAGTTCTTGCCACTTGCCGGTCGAGGCATCGCCCTCCATCAGCGCGCCGGCCGGCCAGTAGCCGTCACGGGAGTTGGCAAGCAACGGCTGATAGACGTGGATCTGCCCGCGGCGCGTGACCACATCGCCCGCACGCTGGGCCACCACTGCGCCGGCCTTGAAGTCGTCGGTCTGGTGCAGGAAGCCGCCACGGGGATACACGTTGCCCCAGAGATTCATCGTGGTACGGGCACCGACTTCGCGCCGGCCCGGAATCAGCGCTTCCGGGTAGGCCATCTCGGGCACGTTGTAGCGCCAGGCCAGCGTATCCAGGGTGCTGAGCAAGTACGGCATAAACGCCGTGCCCGCGCCCTCACAGAAGTAGCCTGACGAAGAGACGAACTGGTTGAACACCTCTGCGCCGGGGTGACCGATGACATCCGCGTTCTTGAATTTGGCGAGGCTGTTTTCGTGATCCTCGTTCGTCGTTCCGTCGCCGCCAGCTTGGGCGGACGGGTTGGGCGTGCTCATTGCCTGGACTTCGACCCAGGGGTTTTCTCCGGTATTCGAGTACGACGACACCACTGCATCGGGGATGTAGTGGCGCACCTTGATCGACGTGCGCACGGTGCAGCCCGTCCATGTGCAGTAGAGCCAGTAGCAGATGCCGACGACGCGGTATTCGAGGCAATCGGGCGATGCCACCGAGCCGATGATGGTCGCTGTATTGAGGGCGTAGCTGCCCGTGGCGCTGAGCAGCAGCAACGAAGCCACGCCAGCGCGCAGGCGGCGCATCAGGTCGAATGGTCGGGTCACGGCTGGGTCCTCCGGTGCTGCTCGATGCGCGCGACAGCGCGAGCCACATCCGGCTCGCCATAGACCACATAGCGCCTGTCCACCACCACGGCCGGGAGGCTGGTGATGCCGAGGCTCCATGCGTCGGTAACGCCTTGGTATGCGGAAGCGATGCGTCGCTGCAGATCGGCACCGCCGCCATTCAGCCGGCGCTTGACGATGGCCGTCGCCTGTTCGGGGTCGGTGGGCAGTCCCGCGGAAAGCTCCGCTTCAATCCTGTGGGCTTCGTCCAGCTCGATCAGCCGCTCGCCGCCCATGGTCTTGACCGGGTGGCGGCTGTCGGTGACGACCACCACGTCGGCGGCGAAGGTGGCCGGGCTGAAAACGGCCAGGGCTGCCGGCAGCGCCACGGCCCGGCCGAGGGTTCGCCAGCCCGGCGCGAACCTGGAAAGGGATGCTGTCATGTCGCGTGCCCTTGAAGTTGATCAGAGCAGTAGTCAAACGCGAAGCCGACGCGGCCCCAACAAACAATGCGCATCGCGCACTGCCCGCATACCTGCTTGTCTCGCGCCCATGAAAAAGCGGAGGCCGAAGCCTCCGCGTGGATCAGGGAGCCGATGCCGTCGCTACAGCAGGCCGGATTCCGCGAACGAGTACGGCGTGCCCTGGCCGACGATGAGGTGATCCAGCACCCTCACGTCGATCAGCGACAACGCGGCCCTCAGCGTTTGGGTCAACGCACGGTCCGCGCTCGACGGCTCCGTGCAGCCCGAAGGGTGTTGGTGAGAAAAAATGACCGCTGCCGCATTCAGTTCCAAGGCACGCTGCACGATCGGACGCGCATGCACCGAGGTCGAATGGATCGTGCCTCTGAACATCGGCTCGTAGGCCAGCACCTCGTGCATGCTGTTGAGGAACACGATGGCGAAGACTTCATTGGGCTCGGCGGCCAGTTTCAGGCGCAGGTAGTCCTTGACGGCGGCAGGCCTCTCCAGGGATGGCCCCTTCTTGAAGACCCGCTGCTCCAGCAGCGCGATGGCTTGCCGGATGATCCAGTCATCGGATTGGGACATGGGGGCAAAACGTGGCTCCACGCAGGAGTCGTTGGCGACGAGAGACATGGCGGACCTCCAGAAAGTGAGCGGAGGGCGCCACCCTGGGAGGGCAAGCCCTCCTGGGGATGGAAACAGCGGAACAAGGTGCATCCATCACCGCGCGGCGGTGATTGTTCGCGGCCAGGATGCGAAAGCGAACGGGTAGCGGTCAGCGCGGCGAGCCGCGCCGTAGCCTTCAAGACCGAGGGCTACCTGGGCATGTCGCCGACAACGTCGGCAGGCATTTCGGATGTGGGGGTGGCGGGCGAACCCGGCGCGTCGCTGGCCATTTCCCCGGCCGCCAGCAGGTCCATGGCCGAGAGCAAGGCATCGCCCTCGATCGGCCCCTGCAACAGGATGGCCTGGCCCGTCTGGCGATCGAGCAGTCGCAGCGACGGCGTGGCGGTCACGCCGCTCTTGGTGGCTTCCGCGGCCTGCGCGCGGATGGCCACGTTGGGGCGCTCGCTAGCCATGCACTGTTCGATGGCTGACGTTGTTTCGGGGTAACGCAAGCCATCGGGCAAGCCCTGGCCGTCGCTGCGCGTGTGGGCATAGACCCATTCGACCGCCTGCCAGAACGCCGCATGCCCGCCCGCTTCGGCGGCGCACTCGGCCAGACGTGCCTCGGCCGACGCGGCAGGCTCGTGCGCGGCCAGCGGCTGGTGATGCCATTGCAGCGCCACGTCGGTGTTGTTGCCGACCCAGCGCTTGAGCTGCGGGAAATACTCCCGGCAGAACGGGCATTCCAGGTCGGCATAGAGCGTCAGCGTGAAACGGCCTTCCGGGTTGCCCATCTGCCAGGGTGGCCCAGCGACCTGCGCCGTGCTGACCGGCGCGCGCGACGGCGCTGAGGATTCGCCGGGCGTCCGGGACACCAGCCAGATCAGCAGCAGCGCGACCAGCGCAGCAGCCAATACCCAGGGCCAGCGAGGCCGCCAGCGGCGACGGCGGAACGCCTGGACCTGCATCGGAATGGAAGGACGTTTCTGTTCCATGGCGTTCTCCGGTTTACGACAGTTCCAGGGCCGGCGACTCGATGCCGCGGGCCTGGTCGATCTTCTCGGCCACCTTGAAAGCCGCTTCCAGTTCGGTGCAGCCGTACTGCTGCATGAGCTGGTAGCGTTCGGCCTTCTCCTCGGGTTCTGTCTGCGCGAGGGCGAGGTACAGGGACGGCGGCACGGCGCGGAACAGCACTTCCATGCTCTTGGAGAGGATGACGCCTTCGGTGAATTTCCCCGCTTCCTTGCGCGCCGAAAGCATCAGCGCCTTCTGCGCGGGCGAGAGTTCGCGGAACCGCGCGATCTTCTCAACTTCATCGGGCGGCATGCTGAGACAGATCCACCACTCGATCATGTTGAGCATGGGCTCCGCGGCGCGCGGCAGGTCGTCGATGTTCTGCGTCGCGAGCCAGAACCAGGCCCCCAATTTCCTCCACATCTTTGTAATTTTCACGACGTAGGGCGCGAGCAGCGGGTTCTTCGTGATGATGTGGCCTTCGTCGGTGACGTTGATGATCGGGCGTCCCAGGTATTGGTCGCGCTCGGCGATGTTGTTCACCGTGCTGATCAGGCTGATGTAAGCGATGGAGAGCTGCGCGTTGTAGCCCTCGCGGGCGTATGTCGCGAGGTCAACCAAGGTGATGTCGGCTTCGGGCCACGGCGTGCCGTCGCGGTCGAACATTTCGCCGTCCGTGCCTTGACAGAACATGTCCATCGCATCCGCCATCTCCAGCAGCCGCACGCGGCGCATTTCGGGCAGCGTCGGGTCCTGGCCGCGGGCGCGCAACGCGTTGCGCACGTCGCGCGTAAGCACCGTGCGTTTGTCGGCCACGCAGTGCTCGGCGGCGTCGAGGATGCACTGACGGATCAGCGAGCGGTCAGCCCGCGTCATCCGGGCTTCCTCCTTGTCCTCTCCGCCCGTGATCATCAGCCGCGCCGTGATCTCCAGTTCGCCGAGCACGTCGCGCTGCTCGTCCGCCTCCATGGCCGAGGCATCTGGTGGCGGGTCTTCATCCAGCGCGTCGGCGTCGAGCGTCTGCACGTCGCTGGGCGTCTCGATCAGCCGACGCGCGTCTGCGAATGGCGCGAGGCTGATGCCCGAACCTGGGGCCAGCTTGACCCGGTTTACCGTCAGCCCGAGCATGCGTGCGAAGTCGCTGAACAGGCCGAAGCTGTTGCCAGCCTCCACGATGAACAGCCGCGGTCGGTAGATGGCCGTGACCTGATTCAAGAGGTTGTTGAGCGTGGCGCTCTTGCCGGAGCCGGTGGGGCCGAACAGGAACAGATGGGCGTTCATCTGCCGATCCAGGCGGCTGAGCGGGTCGAAGGTGATCGGCCCGCCACCGCGGTTGAACATCGTGATGCCCGGGTGCCCCGTACCTTGAGCGCGGCCCCACACCGGCGACAGGTTCGCCGCGTGCTGAGCGAACATCAGTTGGGTGTACCACTTGCGCCGATCCTGGCCGGGGTTGTAGCAGCATGGCAGCCACCGCAAGTAGCTGTTGAGCGGCGCCACCTCGTCGTCCTCGCGCACCGGCTGCAAGCCAGCATTGAGCATCACGTTCGCCAGGTCCAGGCCGCGCCGGTCCAGTTCCGCTTCGTCGCGTCCGCGCAGGTAGAATGCCAGCGTCCCCCGGTAGAGCTTGTGTGCGCTGCCGATGAGGGAGCGGGCTTCCTGCACGTCCTTCAACGTCTGCTCCGACGCCAGCGTCTCGCCCACGGCCTTCTTCGCCAGGTGGTTGAGATCCGCTTCCAGGACATCCTGCGGCGTGGCGACCATCGTGAGACACAGCAAGGTGTCTTCCGGCATCTGGTCGAACAGCGTGTTGATGGCATCCCCTTTGCGGGTCTCGCCGGTCAGGTGTCCGGTGCCGGGCGGCATGCGCAGCCGGTCGGTGATCAGCACGCGGTGCGGCATGCCGTCGAAATACCAGGTGCCGTGCTCCACGTCGGAGCGTGGCTGGCCGAAGAACAGCCGCTGGCTGAAATCCCGCCCGCTCGCCAGCTCGATTTCGCCGGCCTCGCTTTCTTCGGTGCTGTCGGGGTAGCGCGCCAGCGCGTAGAAGCGCTCCCGGTCCTCTGCACTCGGTCCAAGCATCGCCGGGCGCGGATTGAACCACCGCAGCAGCCAGTCGTGGACGTCGGCTGCGACCATGCGCCGTGCCTGGATGCCGGCGTTCGCCAGGCCGCCGCACAGGCGGTCGCAGACGATGTTCAGCATCTGCTCGGGCGTCTGGCCGCGGCGGCTTGCCTGCCCAGTTGCACGGCGATAGATCACCATGCGCACCCGCCGCGTCTGGCCGCGCCAGCGCAGCCGCGTGACCACCGTGTCCTCGAACAGGCCGCCGGGCTTGGCCACAGCGCGCAGGTGGTGGCCGAAGAAGCGCAAGTAGAACTCGGTGAACGCCGAGCCGCGCGCACGTGGCTGCACGTAATCGCGCAAGGTCTGCATGTACTGGTCGAAGCTCGGTTCGTCCTGGGCATAGAGCTGGAGCACCCACGGGTTCTCGTCCAGTTCATCGAAACTGTCCTGAAGCGCGTTTTCCAGGGCGTCGCGGGCATGCGCGAGCCAGCCGGGTTCCCGGCCTTCGGTGCCCAGCGGCACCAGTTCGTAGAACGCCGCCACCGATTGGCCATCCTCCAGGAGCATCGATTTCGACCCGGGCAAGAACTCCACCCAGGGCAGCAGTTCCACGAAGGACGGCGCAACGTCGTACAGCGCCTGCTCGTCGGCCACGGTCGCTGGCTTGCGGCCGTGGACTGCCGAACCGGGTTCGGGGATGCCGGCCTGGCGCAAGGCCTCGACGTGGCGCTGCCAGCTGTCCGGCTGCTCATCGCTAGCCGGGCTACTGGAGCCGGCGCCGGCCAGCTTCGGCCATGGGAGTTTCCACCGCATCAGTAGTCCTCCACGCGCTCGCCCGGCATCGCGTACTGGATGCGCTGGTAGAGCGGGAAGACGGTCGTGTAGCCGGGCACCGGCACGGGATCGGTGCCGGCCAGATGCGGGTACACGTACATCACGAGATCGGGATTGGGCAGGCGCTGGAACTGGCGGTGGACCTCATTGCGCGCGGTGCGCGTGTAGCGCATCTGCTCGACAGGTGCGGCCTGCACGTCGGCGTCGGTCAGGGGCCGACGCAGGCTCTGGCGCGCATCGAGCAGCTGGCGGCCGGCGTTCCGTCCGGCTGCGCCACCGCCGTCGCCGGCCTCCTGCTGCCAGATGTCCATCATCGTGCGGTCACCGTGGGTCAGCAGCTTTTCCTTGCTGGTGGCGCAGCCGCCGAGCACCGCGACGGCGAGGGCCAGCACCAGGCCCTTAATCGAGTTCGAGAGCATGGCTTTCTCCTGCGCGGTGATCGACCTTGCGGCCTTCGGGATCGAAGTCGATGGCGAGCGGTTTTTCGAGGTGGACGGCGACCTTGGCGCCGGGCTGCACATAGACGGCGGCGAACGCCTGGCCGTAGAGCTTGTTGACCCAGGCCGACATGTCCCGGACACCGCCCGCGAGAATCTGGCCGACCGCTTCCTGGCCGGTGATGCCCACGGTGCCGATGGAGCCGTCCGAGCCGACATAGGACATGCGGCCGCTGTCGCTCTCGATGAGCGAGGCCACGCCGGCACCGGCCGCGGTGATCAGGGCCTGCGAGCCGAGGTACTGCTGGGCGTTGCTGCGCCGCTCGCCGCTGACGCAGGGGATGCCGTGCGGGTCGCTGATCCAGCCCAAGCCGTCGCGTTGCTGGTTGTTCTGCTGGTTGCCCTCGCGGTCTTCGGGGATCGTGCGGATCGTGCCGTCGTTGAAGACGAACGTGATGCTGCGCACCTGGCCGCGCACGCACGAAAGCGTCCAGTCGCCCGATGCGGTGCCGCTGAACACGGCGCCGGCCACGTCGGGAATGTCGATGCCATTGGCGGTCAGGTTGTCCGGCCCGACCAGGACTTTGAACGGATAGGGATCGTTGACCGTGCCGTCGATCGGCACGCGGCCGATCAGCGCGGTCATGGCGACCGAACCCATGAGCGTGGAGTTGGTCGGCACGGTATAGACCGGCTTGGCACTCTTGACCCCAGAGGCGCGGGCGCCCGCGTTGGCCACGGTTTCCGCGGTGGTTTCGAGCGTGCTCTGCGCCGGGCCGAAGCTCGTGGGGAAGCTCATTCCGCCGCTCGCGCCACGACCGCCGTTGCGCCCCTCGGCGGGCTTTGCGTCGTCCGGCTCGACCCACCGCACGCCGCCCTCCATGCCGGCCTCGTCGCCGCCCTGCAGCCCCAGGCCCACGGGCAGGTCCGCATGGCCGCCGCCGCGCCCGCCGATGCTGTCCAGGCGCCGCTGCAGGTCGGCGAGCAGCCCTTCGGTCTGCTGGCGCGCGCTGGCCGCCTGCTCCTGGTCGCGGCGCAGGTTGGACCGCTCGGATTCGAGCGCCGAGTTGATGCGCTGGTCGATGGAGTTCTCGCGCTGGCGCAGTCGCTGGTTCTCTTCACGCTGCGACTTGTTGTCCGAGAGCGCGGTCTGAAGCTCGGTGCGCAACTGCTTCACTTGGGCAACGAGCGTCGCCACGGTGTCGCGCGGGGTGTCGCCTTCGATGCCCAGCGCCTTCATTTCCTCGGGCGTGAGCTGGGCGCCGTTGTCCGCCGCGGGTGGCGCCGTGCTGCCTCCACCCGAGAACAGCCGGATACCGACGAACAGCACCAGGATGGCGACAGGGATCATCAGCCACTTGAGCAGGCCGTTACTGCGCATGGCGGGCCTCCTTGGCGTTCTCGTCGCCGTCCGGCTGCGGCAGATGCACGGCAGGGTCGAAGCGGTGAATCGCCGGCAGCAGCGACTGCGCGAGGCCGCGGCCGCCCGTGACCAGGTAGAGGACGGTCGTGTCCTCGGGCGTGCCGCGCGGGCCCAGCGCCTCGTGCTGGAAGGTGGCGGTGAGGAAATCGCCTTGCAGCACGCGCGGGTCGAGCGCGACCCAGTCGGCGCCGGTGTTGGTAAGGCGCACGGCAGTCACCCATTGGTCTTCCAGGCGCCACGACGCGAGCGCGACCGCGCGCACCGGCAGCGTTGGCATCAGTGTGTCCAGGTCGAGGTCGCGGGGCAGGTTGACCCGCATGACGCCCGGAAGCGGCTCGACGGTGCGCAGCGGTGCGTAGAGGTTCTGCGCGGCGAAGCGCGTCAGCACGACAGGGACCGGAGTTTCGCGCCGCGCGGTCCGCGCACCTGCCTGGCCCTGGGCGCGTGCCGGGGCCTCGGCACTGTCGGCCTGCTCGCCATAGCGTCCCGGTGCGCTGTCACCCTCGACGATGCGCACCGGCTCCAGCTCGGCTTCCCCGTCCTTGGGCGGTTCGGCTGCGATGTCCAGCAGGATCAGCGCGCCCGTGTCGGCGTCCTGCAGTTGCAACCGCGTGGGCTCGATCGGCTCGCTGGCGCGCAGGTACACCGCGCCACCCGCACTCTGCACGCGCAGGCGTTCGCCCACGCCCGCGGGCACGCCCACGCGCACGTTCCGGTCGATGAACACGATGCGTTCCTGACCGACCTTCAGCGGCACTGCCAGTGGCATGCGTTCCCAACGCAGGATCTCCACCGCCTGGGCGACGGGTGCCGCGGCCACGGCCAGTAGCCCCAGCAGCGCGAGTACAGGATGCTTCATGGGGTGTTTCCTCCTTGAGGCGCTTGCGGAGACAGGCCACTCGACGCCGGGCGCGCCGGCTCCGGTGCACTGATGCGCTGGGGCGCGCCTTCGTAGCAGTCCAGCGCCAGGCCGAACGGGTTGCGGGCGGGATCGACGTCCACCCGCGTGACCTTGATCGGATAACGCACCAGGGCGCGCTTGACCTGCTCGGCGCCGTAGTACTCGTCCGCCGTGATGTCCAGCGTCACCACCCAGTCGCGATCGGACACGGTGCGCACGCGCGCCGTGGGGTCGTCGCCATAGCCGCGGCCGGGAATCTCGTAGATGCCGCGCACGCGCTGGCGTAGCTCGCCGGTGGAGCGGCGGTAGTCGTAGTCCGCGCGAAGGAAGGCCTGGCAGGACGGGGTGAGGTACGGCGAGAGCGTGTGGAGGTTGCGCGAGTAGTCTTCTTCGCCATTGGTCGGCCAGCGGTTCAGCGTCTGGAACACGTAGAACGTGAACGCATAGACCGATTCGGGCGGCACTTCCCACCACTTGCGGGTACTGCCAGAGCGCAGGTCGGGCGGGACGTGGATGGTCAGGTCGCGCGGCGCGCTCCACCAGCCGCCGCCCATGACCAGGGCGACAATGACCAGCGCGCCCGCGCCCAGGCGCAAGGTCTTGATGTGCGCCTGCAGGTGGGTGATCTCGTTCTTGAAGCGGCTCATCGTGCCCCCCTTGCAACGGACCTTCGGGTGGACCAGAAGCCGGAGCGCGAGATCAGCACGTGGCCGCCTACCCATCCCGCCATCAGTGGATGGCGCGTGGCGATGCGCCATTGCAGTTGCCGGTACAGCCAGGTGTCGGGGCGCCCGCGCTTGAGCCGGCGCAGGATGCCGCCGCCGATGAAGACGCCCAGGGCCACGCCCAGGACGACGAACGTCGGCGCGATGGCGATCGTGCGGAACACCCAGGACAGCGGCGCGCCGACCAGCAGGCCGGCGGCGCCGGACAGGCCGCAGCAGATCCACAGTTCGTCGGCGGTGAGGCCGCGCACGACAACAGGGTGGCGGTTGAGCCGATGCGGAAGGAACGTGACCGTCCCGTCCGCACGGACGTGCTGCTGCTCGGACATACCGGCCTCGCCTTACAGGATGCCGGTGGCTTCGGTGAGCAGCCAGATGCCGATCACGAGCAGCACGGCACCGATCGCGACGGTGAGGCCAAACTGGCCCCAGGTCTTGCGGCCGGTGTGGATTTCCGCGTAGGTGCCGTAGGCGTGGTAGCAGACGCCGATGAACATCGACGCCACGACCAGGAGGGCTACGAGCATGATGATGTCGTAGCCGTAGTTCCTGATCGTTTCCATGATGCCGTTGCCGGTGCCGCGGGTCGGGTTCTCCAACTGCGGCAGGCCTTGCGCGAACGACAGCGCGGGCAGCGCGGCGGCGCCCAGGGCCATGGCGGCGCGCTGGGCGAGACGGGAAGTGAGGATGCGGTTGTGCATGGTCGGGCCTTTCAGGTCAGGACAGAAGGAAGAAACTCAGGACGAGGTACATCGCGACGAAGCGGATGCAGACGCCGAGGAACTGGCGCTGGTTGAGGCGGCTCTCGGACCACCCCACGTAGGCCGTTCGGATGGCCCAGACGCCCCACACGAGCAGGACCGCGAACACGACGCCGACCAGGACGGTCGCCATTGCGGAAGGCGCGATGCCGCTGTTGGCTTGAAATGCCGAGACCTGGGCGCCGTTCATTGCTTGCCCCCCGCAGTCGTCGCCGGCAGCGGCTCGGCCGCCCGCTCGGTGCGGTAGTCGCCGGCCAGTTCGGAGGGGTCGCGCGGCTGAGCGCGCGATGGCGTCAGGTGAAACTGGATGCCGGCGCGAACGCGCGCCAGGTCAGCCAGCAGCCGCGGGTAGTCGAAGTGGTAGCGCTCGCCCGGCTGGATGGGGGCATGCGCGGCGCTGTCCGCGACGGTGCGCTCCAGCGCGTCGAGCTGGCGCAGTGCGGCGACCAGCTCCTGGCGCTGTGCCGGAGACTCGGCCAAGGCCATCTGGGACTGACCCAGCAGGAGGGCCGTCACGAGAAAAGTGGGCACGCCGCGATGCGCGGCGCGCAGCCAGATCGAAGCCACCATCGCGCCATTCCTGTGTGATCAGCAATGGGGTGATCGTGGAGATCAGGGCTGTTTTAGGCCGCAAACAATAGGAACTGGCGGACGACCGGATTGGGCATACCGCGAGCGAACCTACAAAAGCCCGGGTGGAGTTTCGATTATTGCGTTTTTCGAGTGTTTCGAATATGATCGGCTCTGCAACCGTTTTCGCTTAGGAGCTACCCATGACCACCGCCACTGCCCAATCCAAGATGACCCTTCCCGCCGCGGGAGAGGTTAAGGCAGCCGTCCAGGGTCAACGTGCCTTGGCGGCTTACCTCGCAACCCAGTTCGAGACGCAGCACATCCAGATCTTTGATGACCACAAACAGGCTCATCAGGTGGAACTGCCTACCTCGGCTTTACGCCTGCTGGTCGACATCCTGGCCGAGTTGGCCGATGGCAATGCAGTAAAGGTGGTGCCCGTCCATGCAGAGCTGACGACCCAAGAGGCGGCGGACTTGCTCAACGTGTCCCGTCCCCATTTCGTCAAGCTGCTAGAAGATGGGGTGTTGGCATTTCATCGCACCGGCAAGCACCGCAGGGTGAGGTTCGCCGATCTGATGCAGTACAAGGAAGCGCGCGAGCGCGCCAGTGAGCAGGCGATGGCCGAACTCGCTCAGCAGTCGCAAGAGTTGGGAATGGGATACGAATGAGGCATTCCCCATTCACCGCCGTCTACGACGCGTGCGTTCTATATCCCGCGCCACTGCGGGATTTCCTGATGTGGCTCGGCCTGTCTGGCCGCTTCCGGGCGCGGTGGAGCCAAGCCATTCATGAGGAGTGGAAACGCAATCTGTTGATCAACCGCCCCGATCTCACCCGGGTTCAGGTCGACAGGACGTCGGATCTCATGGACAGGGCCATTCCGGACGGCTTGGTGGAGGGCTACGAAGCGCTCGTGGCAGGCCTGACATTACCCGATCCGAACGATCGGCACGTCCTGGCTGCGGCGATTCGCTGCGGTGCGAGCGTGATTGTGACGTTCAACGAACGTGATTTCCCGAACGATCTGCTGGCTCCGTACGGCATCGAATCGCAGCACCCCGATGAGTTTGTGGACAACCTGCTGGATCTGGATGCGGCCGCCGTAGTGTCGGCTGCGCAGCGCCAGCGTGCCCAACTCAAGCATCCGCCGATCGATGTGGACCGCTATCTCGAAATCCTGCTGCGCCAAGGCCTTGTGCAAACGACCAAGGTGCTGGCGACCTATCGCACCATTCTCTGACCCGCCGAGAGCCACGGATGACCAAGAATCCTTCATCAGACGCCACTTTGCCGAAAGGCATCCATCGAAGCTGGAAGCTGCCGGATAAGTCGCTGGGTGACTTGTGGGATTCGATCGTGATGGACGAAGCCATCAAAAAACAGTTGCTGTCACAAGCGATCGTCAACTTCACGGTGCGCCCCAAGGTGGAGCGCACGGTACTCCCCCTGCACGGCGTGATCTTGTTGGTCGGCCCGCCGGGGACTGGGAAGACCTCCTTGGCACGGGGCTTGGCGCATCGTGTGGCCGAATCTTTTTCTTCTGCGAAGTTTCGATTGCTGGAAGTGGAGCCTCACACGCTGACGAGCTCTGCAATGGGAAAGACTCAACGCGCCGTGGCAGACCTGTTCTCGCAATCGATCGCAGAATCCGCAGCGGCGGGCCCGACGATCGTCCTTCTGGACGAGGTCGAAACGCTTGCGGCTGATCGAGCGAAGCTCAGCCTGGAAGCCAACCCGGTTGATGTGCACCGGGCCACCGACGCGGTGTTGGTGCAGTTGGACATGTTGGCCGAACGCAACCCGCATCTGCTGTTCGTGGCCACCAGCAACTTCCCACAGGCCGTCGACAGTGCCTTCCTATCTCGTTGCGACATGGTGATGGAGGTGCCACTGCCCGGCAAGGATGCCTGCAAGCAGATCCTAGTGGACTGCCTGAATGGCCTGGCAAAGACATTTCCGGGGATTGGCAAGCTTTCCTCGGCTCACCAGTTCGACGCGTGCGCTGGCGAGTGCGTCGGATTGGATGGTCGGGCCATTCGCAAGGTCGTAGCCAACGCCCTCGCGGCCGACCCGCAAGTGGCTATCGATCCGAACAAGCTTTCCGTAGAGCACTTGCGCAGTGCGATACGACAGGCAAAGCAAATGCGCCTTCAAGGAGGGAAGCAAAAATGACCACCGTTGTCAGCCGGACGTTTCGCAGCTCGCCGCACCGCGATGCGTTGCAGACATGGGATGCCATTGTCGAACTGCTCACTCAGGGCAAGGACGGCACGGCTCGCTCTGAACTCAGGGCCGTGACGGGCGTGGCCGCCAGCTTGATCGCCGACCAGGCACCCAAGAGCGCGCCCATCGTTGCGACATGCGATGGACCACGGACCAGGATCTACTGCCTCTTCGACGAAGACGCGATCTATGGTGATGATGCCAACGAAGAAGTCTTGGGGTTCGAGCCGTTGAAGGGAGACTGGGGAGTCTCGCTGCCGTGTCCGAAGGAGCAGCTCGGCTGGGTGCAAAGCGCGCTCAAAAAGCACAGTTCTCGCATCATTGCACGGGACTTGAGCCAAGGAATTGCCACGCAGGCGCAGGCCGATGCTGGGCAAGCGCTGTCGCTCGACCTCGGAGGTTTCCTCAAGTCATGAGCACCGTCGCCACCTACTCGTACACGCACTCGGTTACCTATGTGACCGACAACATCCTCAAGAGCTTGAAAGACATCATCCTGCTCAGTGGGCTGGACCCTGAGCACTTTGCGGATCGCTGGGAGAGCAATACCCGAGCCATCAAGACGTGGCTCGGGACCGGTGATCTGCGCAAGGTGATTCTGGAGATCTACAACCCGGCAACCGACAAGCTCGTGACCCGATGGGATATCGACATCGTGTATGGGTGGTCCGATGGCGACGGCAGCTTCTGGACAGATACCGAGCAGTTGAAGTACGCGATCAAGAAAGCTGGGCTGCTGCCATCGCAGGCCAAGTACAAGTTAATGCTCGATACAAAGCCAGGGCGACCTGATGTGGAGGGATGGAGCAAAGGAAGTTATCGCTCGACGGATGGAATGGTCAAGCAGAGCCTAGGCTCGACTGTCGAACACAGCGGCCTGGCGGGTCAGGCCGGATATTGGAGGCAACGCTGATGCTGTCGATCGATGAAGCTTTTCGCAAGTTCAAGTCGCGTCTGGAACTCAACGAACGCGAACAGAAGAATGCCTCGCAACGCCAGAACGAAGTGCGGGACTACCTGCAGACCAAGTTCGGCATTGCGCGCAGCTTCCTGACCGGTTCCTATGCTCGATACACGAAGACGAAGCCGCTCAAGGATATCGACATCTTCTTCGTGCTGAAGGACTCGGAGAAGCATTACCACGGCAAGGCCGCATCGGTAGTGCTGGATGATTTCCACTCTGCATTGGTGGAGAAATACGGTTCGGCGGCCGTGCGCAAACAGGCGCGCTCGATCAACGTGGATTTCGGTGTTCACATCGACGCGGAGGACAACACGGACTACCGGGTGGTCAGCGTGGATGCGGTGCCCGCATTCGATACCGGCGACCAGTATGAGATCCCCGATACGGCGTCCGGAAAGTGGATCAAGACGGACCCGGAGATCCATAAGGACAAGGCGACCGCAGCGCACCAAGCCTATGGCAATGAGTGGAAAGGTCTCGTGCGCATGGTGAAGTACTGGAACAACAATCCCAAGCACGGCGATCTGAAGCCGGTGAAGCCCTCGTTCCTGATCGAGGTAATGGCCCTTGAGTGTCTTTACGGCGGCTGGGGAGGATCGTTCGATCGCGAGATCCAGTCGTTCTTTGCCACGCTTGCCGATCGAGTTCATGACGAGTGGCCGGATCCCGCCGGACTTGGCCCGGCGATCAGCAACGATATGGATGCCGCGCGCAAGCAGCGCGCGCAGCAGCTGCTGTTCCAGGCGAGCCAAGACGCAAGCATCGCCATCGACCACGCGCGTCGTGGTCGCAATATCGAAGCGCTTCGCGCCTGGCGCGCACTGTTTGGCCCCAAGTTCCCACTGTCCTGATTCCATCGGCTTCCATACACGTCCCATCGAGGTACAGCATGTCCCAGTGGTCGCTTTCCCAGCTCCTGTCGTCCCTGCATGAGGACATCCAGCAGCGCTTGTCCGTAGTACGCAAGACCTTCGGTCACCCGGGTACGAAGGGGGATGCGAGCGAGAACGTCTGGATCGACATGCTGGATACCTATCTGCCCAAACGGTACCAGGCGGCCAAGGCGCATGTGGTGGACAGCCTGGGGAACTTCAGCCAGCAGATCGATGTGGTGGTGTTTGATCGGCAATATTCGCCTTTTATCTTCACCTACGAGAACGAGACGATCATTCCAGCCGAAAGCGTGTACGCCGTTTTCGAGGCCAAGCAGACGGCTGACGCGGGGCTTGTGGCCTATGCCCAGGAGAAGGTCGCCAGTGTGCGCAGGCTGCACCGCACGAGCCTGCCGATCCCGCACGCTGGCGGGACCTACCCAGCGAAGCCGTTGATTCCGATTCTGGGTGGCTTGCTCACCTTCGAGAGCGAATGGAGTCCTGCATTGGGTCCATCCATGGACAAGGCGCTGAACGCAAACCTCACCGAGGGGCGTCTGGACATCGGATGCGTTGCCGCCCACGGGCACTTTTTCTATGACCAAGCCAGCGGCGCGTACAGCTACACCAACGAAAACAAGCCGGCGACCGCGTTTCTTTTCAAGCTGATCGCGCAGCTTCAGTTCAGTGGAACGGTCCCCATGATCGATGTGGAGGCTTACGGTCAGTGGTTGACCAAGTGAGGGGGCGCTGTGGCAAGCATACGTTCGGAGTACCACCGGTTCCTGGCGCACTTGGCGCAGCGGCACGTGCACGACGACGTGCGCCGGCTGGCGCACCTGGTGCTCGATCACCTGCAGCCACTGGCCGAGGTCGGTGCTGCACGCCGGGGGCGCTCCACGCGCTTGGCGCCGCTGGCCATCGCGCATCTGGCGCAGATGCCTGTCGCCTACGACGGGGACGCGCGCGGCCCCGAAAACGGGCCGGCGCTCGGGCGACTGCACCAGCTCGAAGTCGGGCCGTTTCGAGGATTCATGCGGCAGGAGACGTTCGACCTCAGCCATGACATCACCTTGGTCTACGGTGCCAACGGCACCGGCAAGAGCAGCTTCTGCGAAGCCTTGGAAGTGGCGATGCTCGGTTCGATCAGCGAAGCGCAGGCCAAGCGGGTCGACCAGCGGACGTACTGCAACAACGCTCGCCTGCGCCGCCACGTCGCGCCAGTCCTGTCGTCTACGGCGGCGGGCGAAGCGCAGGCCGTCCAGCCCGACGAAGCTGAGTATCGCTTCTGCTTCATCGAGAAGAACCGCCTCGACGATTTCGCCCGAATCGCCGCGCGGACCCCGAGCGATCAGCGCCAGCTCATCGCCACCCTGTTCGGCGTGGACCAGTTCAGCGAGTTCGTGCGCGGCTTCAACCCCTCGCTCGATCAGGACCTGATGCTTGCCGGCGTGCAGGCGGCGCAGCTGGCGCAGCGTCGCCTGCGGTTGGCGAACTCCGAACAGACCATCGCCGCCTACCCGCAGAAGATCGCAGCGGTCGAGGGCCTGGAACAAGCTTTGGCGCAGCGCATGTCACCTGGCGCGACCTATCAAGCCTGCGTGGACTGGCTGCTGGGTACGCCGCAGCAGCAAGGACGGCTACCGTATGTCCAGGCTCAGCTGGACGCCAACCCGCCTGCCATTCACGAGGTGACCCAGGCCCGCCTGCAAGCGTTGCTGGCAGAGGCCTACCGCGTCCAGGGACTGTGGCAAGCGTCTTCCGCGCAACTCGCGGCCCGCGCGGGCGAGGTGTCGTACGCGAAGCTCTACGAGGCCGTGCAAGCGTTGGCGGACGGGGCGACCGCGTGTCCGGCATGTGGAACCGGACTGGCCGCTGTGGCACAGGACCCGTTCGCCAGGGCGCGAATGGGCCTGGAGCAGCTCGCGCAACTGGCCGTCCTGCAGCAGCAAGAGGCCGGGCATCGGACGCAGTTGAGCGAGGCGGTCCGAGCGCTGTGGGACGAAATGCGCCGCGTGGTGGCGGCGGCTGGGGTCGCTTGTCCTGCCGAATCGCAGGCCGCGGGCCTGCCACTGCTGCCTCCCACGTCGGCGGGCAATTGGCTCGGCGGCTGGGTGAATGGGGACCAGCGCGCCTGGCAAGCCCTCTTACGGATCGCACAGATCATCGAAGGCTTCGACGCGCAGGCGCGCGACGTGCATGCCCAGCGCGGCGCGATGGCCCAGGAGCGGGACCGCCTGCAACAGCATCAGCTGGAGATCGAACGGCTGCGGACCATGCGCACGACTGCGGATCAGGAGCTGGCGGCCGCCCGCCAAACCGTGGCCCAATTCGACGACGCGAACCGCGGCCTGATCCAGGCGGCCACGGACGAAATGCCGGTGGTGGTGCACCATCAGCGGGTCAAGGCCGCCTACGACGGCTTCCTACCCGAGATTCAGGCATACCTGACCGCTCTGCCGGGGGTTCTGCTACAGGGGCTGGGAGACCAAGCCCGCCATCTCTACAACGCATTCAACCGGGCCGATCCGCCCGGCGATCTGCTGCACGCGCTGTGGTTGCCCGTGGCCGAGAACGGCAAGATCGAGGTGGAGTTCGCCGGCGAGCCGGGCGTGCGCTACGACGCGTTGATCGTCTTCAGCGAAGGGCACATCAAATGCTTGGGTCTGGCGATTCTGCTTGCCAAGAACCTCGCGCAGGGCTGCCCCGTGGTCATCTTCGATGACGTCGTCAATGCGATAGACGACGACCATCGCGATGGCATCTGGCGTACCTTCTTCGAGGACGGTTTGCTCCACGGCAAGCAGGTTATCCTCACCTCGCACGCAGAGGAGTTCCTGCACCGCATCCAGCAGGAGTTGGGCGTGCGCCGCGCCGCGGCCATCAAGCGCTACAAGTTTCTCCCGCATCAGGGAGAGCACGAACTGCGGGTCGACAGCGACCCGCCAGCGAAGAACTATGTTCTTCTGGCCCAGCAGGCGTTGGCGGCTGACGAGAAACGCGAGGCACTGCGCCAGGCCCGGCCGGCGCTGGAGAGTCTGACGGACCGCCTGTGGACGTGGCTGGGTCGGCGGGCGGACGGCCGGATCGACATCAAGCTGAGCGGGCCCCGCGCGCCTTGGGAGCTGAACAATAAATGCACCAAGTTGCGGTCGGCCGTCGAGCGTATCGCGGCGCAACATGCGGGTGCGCCGGATGCCGTAGGGGCGTTGGTCAGGCTGCTCAATGTCAGCGGTACGAGTATTGAATGGGGTTACCTCAATAGCGGTGTGCACGACGCTCAGCGCGATCATGAGTTCGATCGGGCGACGGTAAGAACGGTCGTCGAGGCGGTTACGGCGTTGGATGCTGCTCTTGATACCCTGCAGAACCGATGAACGGCACACGGCTTTGCAGAGCAGTGCCGCCCGTGTCACCTCATAAGTACTTCTTGAAGCTGCCTGCGGTCAGGCTGACTGCCATCCCCAGCAACGCCGCGCTGGGCAGCAGGATGACCAGAGGATGCACCGCTATGGGCAGTGCGAGATAGGTGACCCAAGGCAGCACGGCCAACGGCATCAGGCTGGCCTTCGCGCGGTGGTAGATGAAGCCGGATTCGCGGCCCGCGCCGAACCGGCGCACATCCCGTCGCACCAGGCCGTCGATCAGGCCGACGAATGCTGCAGTGAGGATCAGCGGCAGCGTGAGTACCAGGACCAGCAGGCGCACCAGGAAGGTGAGCGTCGTGAAGGCCGCAGCGATCAGGTAGCTTTCGGCCCAGACATAGACTTGGCTGATGTAGTAGCGGAAGTTGCGGCTCTGCCCGTGGCTGGCCGCGCGGGCGCGCTCGGCGGTCTGGCTCATGCGCTCCAGCAACCCCGAGCGCACGAACACCCACTCGTACCCGGTATCCACCAGCTCGTGCGCCGTGCGCCCGGGCTCCTGCACCACCACGCTGCGCGTGAAGTGGTTGGACAGGTGCCCGAGTTCGTACTGCAGCATCTGCTGGGAGTGGCGCCAGCCCTGGTCCTTCCAGAACAGGTGCATGCCGACGCACTCCACCACGATCGAGAACAGCAGCGAGCCGATGAGCACCCCGAGCAGCCGGAACGGCAAGGTGATGGTGCCGACGATCAGCCCCTGGCGCTGGTTCTGCTCCCGCTGCGCGGTCGAGGCGGCATCCTTCATGGTGCGGCCTCGCCGGTGCTGTCGTCGGCGCCGGTGGCCACCGCGTCAGGCTCGGCTGGAGCGGCGTCATCCAGCAGGTCGTCGGGCAAGGCTGCATGCGGCAAGGCTGCGGAACTGGTGAACTCCCACCACTGCGTGGCCTCGCTGTAGCTCTGGCGCATATACCCGGCCAGTTGCTGCAAGTCCGTCGGCATCACTTCATCGGGGTCTGGCGCCGGAAGCGGCATGCGCACCTTCCAAAGCTGGCCGCCCTGCAGCAGCGCGAAGCATTGGCCCTTGGGCAGACCGACGACGTGTGACGGCTCGATCATCGGCACGCTGGCCATGCTGATGCGGTCCTGGGTGTTCGACGTGAAGTCCGTCGCGCCGCGGATGTCTGAGCTGTCCGTCGCGCCCGAGACGATGGTGGTCGTATAGACCTCGACCTTCGGCAACTGCCTCGTCAGCAGTTCCGCGGTGGCCGTCTCGCGCACGCGCAACATGAATAAATTGTTGAAATTCCCGATCACTTGGCCGGCCTTCGCGCGGTTGCCGATGCGGGCCTCGATGTCCGAAAGCGTTTGCGTGTAGGCGGTGACTTGCAGGCCCGCGCCACCGCCCTTGTTGATGAGCGGAATGAACTCGTCACCCATCAATTCATTGAACTCGTCCGCATGCACGTTGATCGGCACGCGCGCACCAGCCGATGCGCCCGGCAGGCCATCGTCGATTCCGTGCTTGTAGATGTGCCCAGCCACCGAGACGAGATCGCTGAACATCGAGTTGCCGACCGCTGCGGCGACCTCCGCATCGGACAGCGCGTCCAAGCCGACATAGACGACGGCGCGCTTCCTGATCACCTGCATCCAGTCGAAGATCGGGCGCGGGTCGGCCAGGTCGGAGTAGTTCGGCGCCAGGAGCTGGGCGATCTTGCCGCTCGTGAGCTTTTCCAGCAGCGGCAGCAGCGATGCAACGATCTTGTCGAAGTAGGTCTTGTCGTAGCGCACCGCCGAGCGCAGGCCATCGAGCACAGGGTCGTAGTTGCGCGCCTGGGAGAGGTATTGCTCCAGCGCCACCACACGCTTCTCGCGCCCGATCATGTTCCTTGGGATGTTCTTCTCGTTGAGCTTGGCCTCGATCTGGACGATCACCTCCCAGGCCTTGGGCTCCGTCTTGGCAAAGTAGTGCTGGGCGTACTCAATGAACAGCGCGTCGATGTTGATGACGTGGCGCTGGATCAGCATGTAGTCCGGGCGCTGCCCCAGTTCCACCAGGGCGCGGGCGATGATGTTCACGAAGCGCCATGCGAACTCGCGGAACGCCGCGCTGTTGCCTTCGCCGGAGAGCTGCCCCGCGATGCGTGTCGCCACTTCCGAGATCCGACCGAAGCGGCCCACGGCGTTGTAGCGGGCGCTGATTTCCGGCCAGCCCAAGTGGAAGATGTAGAACTCGCCTTCGCGGCCAGCGCGCTGGGCTTCGACGTACATCCGTTTCAAGAGATCGGCATCCCCCTTGGGGTCGATGACGATGACGACCTCATGCTCGCCGGCAGCATTCCTGCGACGGATGTCCTGCGTGACGAACAACTCGGCCAGGCGCGTCTTGCCCACCCGCGTGGTGCCCAGCACCAGCGAGTGCCCGACGCGCTCGCCCAGCGGCAGGCTGACGTCCACTTCGTCGGGCTCGATGCCGTGCAGCCTTGGCAGGCCGCCGACAGGCGGCAACGGGCGCACGGGGTTGAAAGGCGCGTCCCAGCCGGTGAGCTTCGGCAGGCGCGAGAGCGGCAATGGCGCGAACTCCAGCCGTTCCTCCAGGCGCCTGGTCAGCCGGTAGGCCGGCGTCGGCTCGACGTAGCGGCGGAACTCGGGCCGGTACGTCTGCATCAGCCGATGCGTGTGCTTCTGCTCCCAGAGAAAGCCGCGCCCCACGAATAGGCGCTGCTGGCTGACCGGCACGTCCTTGCTGGTCATCACGTAACGCGGCAGACGGCGGATGTTGCGCCGGTAGCGCAGGATGATGCGGGCATCGCGGTAGCGGATCGCGCCGTAGGCGCCGAACGCCAAGGCGCTGCCGATGCCCATGGCCGGGCTCAGCGCGAGCGACCATGGGGCCACCAGGCACAGAAACGCGGCGCCTGCACACGCCGCGACGGTGTATAGCTCCACCGCTGGGCGTAGCAGAACCTCGACCGGCTGTTTGCCCGACATGGCTTCATTGCTCGATGCCGGTGGCCGTGATCAGCGCCGGGTAGTGCCGCAGGCCCAGGCGATCGGCCAGGTCGTCGCCGGCCACGGGCGCGAGCGGCACGCCCGGCACCAGGGCGCGCAGCCGCGCCAGGCCCTGCGCGGTCTCGACGTTGACGACCAGGCCGACCGCGCCACGTTCGCGCAAAGCGGCGGCGCGGCGCTGCAACCAGGCCCGGGAAGCCTCGTCGTCGCCGATGACCACGAACGGCCGCAGGCCGGGCGCTTCGATCACCCGTCGCGCGACGGTGCCGGGCGTGAGCTTGGCGCTGCGCACCGGCAGCATCGCGGCTTCGTCCGCCCGTGTGGCAGGAACCTGGGGCGTCGGGATGGACGGCCGCGCCGGTGCGTTGGCGCGCGGCTGGAGATTCAGGGCTTCGTAGTACGGCAATGCCGACGTGCCGCCACGGTCCTCGACAACGATCAGTGGCTCGCCGGCACGCGAGGCCAGCGGCAGGCCTGACAGCAGCATGAGTAGGCCCGTGAACGCGAGATGGGCGGGATGGGGTTTCGTCATGGGGAGGTCTCCTGGCGCGCCGCGAGGACCGCGGCGGCTGGTCGCGTGCCCTGCACGCGGGCAAGGTGGCGCGACACGCTGCGCCGATAGCGGGCGGCGGGCTCGCCGCCTGCGGGGCGGTGGTAGCGGCCGATCGCCAGCAGCCAGTCCTCGCCGGGGGTGTGCTGCTCCTTCAGGATCTCGGCGGCAACGGCCAGGTTGCGATACGGATCCAGCAGGTCGCACGCGCCGGTAAAGCGGTGCTTGTGGTAGCCGAGGTTGATCTGGCCCAGGCCCGCATCAATGCGCGTGTGCGGCGTGGCGCGCATCGCCTGCTGCAGGCCAGCGCAGGCGTCGGCGCGCGTGGCGAAGCGGCGCGACTGGCCGGCGACGTTGAGGGACCACGGCCACGGCACCAGGCGCCCGTTGCGCCGGATGCCGCTCTCCTGCAAGGCCACGGCGTAGAGCACGGTCGAGGGGATGCCTGCGCGCTGGGCGGCAAGCTGGTAAGCCGGTGGCGGAACCTCCTGGGCCAGGGCGGCAACGGCATACAGGCCGGCAGTGAGCACCAGTGCGCGCAGGGGCATGGCTACGGCTGGCGCTGCCATTGGCCGTTCACTTCGCGCACGGCGGCGGGCAGATCGCCGGGCAGGCCCAGTGACAGCCAGCGGCCGCCGTCGTGGTTGAGCGTGATGCTGCCGGCGCGCACGCGCGCCGGGTCGATCTGCGCGCGCTTGGCCCAGTCGCGGATGCGCGCGTCATCCTGGCGGCTGCCCACCATGTACAGGTCGAACTCCGCGCCCGAGGATTGCAGGCGCTGCACGAGCTGTCCGCAGGCTGCGCAGCCGTCCTTGACGAACACCGCCATGCGGCCGCTGCCGCGCAAGGGACTGCTGGATGGGCCGGCGCCCGGCTTGTCGTCGGGCAGGTTCACGCGCTGCATCCCCGGATTCAGGCGCTGCCAGGCCTCGTCGTAGGCGCGCTGGTAGGCGAGCAGCTTCTCGACGCGGCGCGCTTCCACCTGCACCTGCAGTTCCGCATAGCGGCGCCGTTCTTCGTCCGTGCGAGCTTCGATGCCCAGGGCGGACAGCGGGTCCAGGTTGGGCGAGTAGATACCCAGCGGCCCATCCATCAGCTCGCGGTAGCGTGCCCATTCTTGTGGCTGCAAGCCCCATTCGGTTGCCACCCGGTCGTCCAGCACGCGGGCGGCCAGCGGGCGCTCCTGGCTCTGTGCGTTGCGCGCCGAGGTCGTTGCGGGCTGCTGCGCCCAGGCGGGCCATTGCGACGACGCCACCAGGACCGCGAAAAGGAGGATCGACGGCTTCATGGGGTGCTCCGGTCAGGGAATCGCCACGCGGCGGGTCTGGTTGCCGGCCTGGAACACTGCGGTGTTGCCCTCGATCGCCTGCAGGCGCCACGGGCCGACCGCATCCCCGGGCAGCAGCACCTGAAGTTGGGCGGGCGTGAAGTCCCCGATGCTCGGCGCGACGGACACGCTGCGCTGGCCGGCGCGCAGTTCGGCGCCGACGACGCGGAATGGCAGCGGCGGCAGCTCGGTCTTGGAGGCGGCGGACGTGCGCGATGCGCGCCGCTGGGCGGGTGCGGTGGCACGCGCGGCGGCTTGGCGCGCCTTGATCTGCTCGACCTCCGCGCGCAGCGCCTGGAGGTCGTCGGCCGCTGCGTAGCCACTGAGAGATTTCTCGACCTGGGCCGCGCGTGCTTCCAGAATCTGGCGGGTGTCTTTGAGGTCAGCGTCCGTCGCGACGGCCGGGCGCTGCTGGATGGCCTCGATCGTCTCGGCCAAGCCAGTTGCCTGCGCTTCCAGGCGTTGCAGGCGGGAATCCAGCCGCTCCTGGTCGGCCTGGTCGCTGAGGGCCTGGTAGCCCAGGGCCGCCAAGACGCTGAGGAAGATCAACCAGAGCCACATCAGGCTCTGCACCACCACGGCGGCGGTCGATCGCTGGGCAGGTTGCGGGGCGTTCATGGCTGGCCTCCCGAAACCATGGGTGCCAGCGGGAACGTCTGCACCGCCTCGGTGGCGGGTGGCTCGGATGGGGACTCGGCGACCGCGCGATCGCCGGGCCGCTCGAAGCAGATTTGCCGTGCGCGGTCATCCGCGTGCAGTTCCCAGGCCGGGCCAGCCAGCGTGAGCAGCGCATCGCGCAAGGTCATGGGGCCGAGGTGCAGGTGTACCGCCGGCAACGGCAGCGCGTACAGCTCGATCACGGCATGCGCGGTCTGGCACAGGCCATAGCCGCTGCGTTTGAGCACGTGCCGAAGCCCATCCCCGACCGTGGCGCGGGCATCCTCGGGCATGGACACGTCGATGGTCTGCAACAACAGGTCGCGCTGCGCCGCCATGGGTGCCAGTTCGACCAGTGTGTAGCGGGCGTAGCGCACGACCGGGATGTACTCGGAAGCCTCGGGTTCAGGCGCGGCCAAGACTTCCGCGATGGTGTCGGGCGCGACCGGCGCAGTCGTCGTCGCGCAGCCACCGGCCAGCACCGACCACAGCAGGCCGAGAAATCCCGCCAGAAGGCGGCGTTCGGGATAGTGAAACCACGGTGGAGAGGGGCACATAGCTCGGCGTCCTGAAACATCCAGCCCTCACCATCGCCGCTCAGGCCGCGAGCGGCAGCAAACAATGCGAACCAGGCAGCGTCCGATTTACCGGGAGCGGCAAAAAAAACGGCCCCGAAGGGCCGTAAGTGGAACGTGTCATGCGGCGACAAGCTGCCGGGCCAGTGCGACCTCGACGGAATCACCGTCCTGGTTCAGGACATCGAGCCCGGATTCGGGCACGTCGCCCGAGGTGGACTGCGAGACCATGATCTTCTTGGCCATCAGCTCCAGGCAGGTCATCTGCGAGGAACCGGCGTAGCCGAGGTAGATCACACGCACGGGCTGCTTCTGCCCGATGCGCCAGGAGCGGCGTGCCGCCTGCTGGAGCGAGTACACGTTGTAGCCCGACTGCATGAACACGATCGTCGGGAACTCCAACAGGTCCAGCCCCGTCTTGACCAACTCGGGGTTGGTGATGAGCACGTCGATGCCACGGTCCAGTTGCTCGGCGATCCAGTCTTCGCGGCGGCTGGCATCCACGCTCGCGCGCAGCACCGCCACCTTGAAGCCTTCCTGCTCCAGCAACACCTTCAGGCGCGACGTGGTGTCGCGCGTGCCGGTATAGACCGTGTAGGCCAGGACCTTGCGGCCCTGCGCCTTCTCCTCTTTGCAGATGTCGATCAGCTCACGCTCCTTGGGGCTGATCTCGAACTCGTTGAACTGAGCCGGGACAAACGCCAAGGTGTTGCGCGTGCGCGGATGCACCACGGTCTCCGACCGGAAGCAGCAATCCGGCCAGGCCAGCAGCACGTTGAGGACCACACCCAGCAAGGTCGTATCGCGTCGCGCCAGAGCCTGTTTCAGCTCCGCGGTCAGCCGACCCGCCAGATCGCGGTAGGCCGCGGCTTGCGCCGTGTCCATCGCGACTTCACGGAACTCCTCGTCATACGGCGGCAGGACGTTGCCACCGATGTCCTTGAGCTTGAGAAAGATCGTGAACGGCAGGATGCAGCGCAGCACGCCCTTGGGGCCAAACCCCGGGGCCTTGACCGTGCGCACCGATACCTTGGTGCCCTTGGCCGTCTTGTGCGCCGTGCCGGTGCTCTCGGAGTAGATGTCCTTCAACACCCCGTGATCGCGCATGAACGCCATCGCAGCCGAGGTCATGCTGCCGCTCGTGGTCGGGCGGTAGCCGTCTTCGATCATCCGCCCCGGAAGGGCTCGGAACAGCAGGTG
>NZ_JAOCLC010000012.1:0-91499 GCF_029845105.1 Stenotrophomonas sp. GD03654
GGCTGCGCCGTTGGCTGGAAACCCTATCCCCCGTGCACGGGCCGGTGCCCACGCACCGCCATTACCAGTCCGATGCCGGCCAACAGCGAGACCGCCGATGTCCCGCCATAGCTGATCAACGGCATCGGAATGCCCACCACCGGCAGCAGGCCGGAAATCATGCCACCGTTCACCAGTACGTAAACGAAGAACGCCAGCCCCAGGCTGCCGGCCAGCAACCGTGCATGCGTGTCGCGCGCATGCACTGCGATCCACAGGCAGCGTCCGACCACGAACAGGTACAGCGCGAACAGCGTCGCCACACCGATCCAGCCGAATTCCTCGGCCAGCACCGAAAACGCGAAGTCGGTCGTGTACTCGGGCAGGAAATCCAGCGTGGCCTGGGTGCCCTGCCCCCAGCCACGCCCCTGCCAGCCACCAGAACCGATTGCGATGCGTGACTGCAGGATGTTCCAGCCGGTGCCGAGCGGATCTGCCGCCGGATCGAGGAAGGTCAGCACGCGATCTTTCTGGTACTGACGCAACAGACCGAACCACGCCAGTGGTGCGGCCACCGCCAGCCCCGCCGCGCCGATGGCCACCCAGCCCCAGTGCAGGCCCGCGAGCAACAATGCGAATACGCCACTGGCAGTGACCAGGGTGGCAGTGCCGAGGTTCGGCTGCATCAGGATCAGCACCGCCGGCACGCCGATCAGCACTGCGGCGGCCAGCACCGTGCGTGGCGACGGCGGCAACGGCTGCCGGTGCAGGTACCAGGCCATCATCAACGGCAGGCTGAGCTTGAGCAGCTCCGACGGCTGCAGGTAGAACACGCCGAGGTTGAGCCAGCGCTGCCCATATTTGCCGGTGCCGATGACGTACACCGCCATCAGCGGCAGCATCGACAGCGTGTACAACGCCGGAGTCCACGCGCGCAGGCGCAGCAACGAAACACGCGACAGCAGCCACATCGCCACCAGGCCACCGGCAAAGCGCGCCGCCTGCCCGCCCACCGGGCCGGACACGCTGTGCAGCACCGCCAGTCCCGCGGCCATCAGGATCAACAACGCGACCAGCAACGGCAGGTCGATCGTGCGCACCGCCTCACGGCTGCCGCCAAGCATTCGTTTCCATTCCACGTCCGCCACGGTAGCAACGGGCGCTTGCGTGAAGCTGTCATGGTGCTTCTGCGTTTGTAGCGTCGAGCCATGCTCGGCTTGGGGCCGGCACGCGCTGTACGGAAGGCAGTCGAGCATGGCTCGACTCTACAAAGGCTGCGGAGCCGGGCTCAGCCGTAGCCGCCGTGTACGGGGTTGTGGCTACGCACGGCCATCACCAATCCGAAGCCAGCCAGCAGTGACACCGCCGAGGTACCGCCGTAGCTGATCAGCGGCATCGGCACGCCCACCACCGGCAGCAAGCCGGAAATCATCCCGCCGTTCACCAGCACATAGACGAAGAACGCCAGGCCGGTAGCGCCGGCCAGCAGGCGCGAATAGGAATCCCGCGACTGGCTGGCGATCCACAGGCAGCGCCCGATCACCACCAGATACAGTGCCAGCACGGTAGCCACGCCGATCCAGCCGAATTCCTCGCTCAGCACCGAGAACGCGAAGTCGGTGGTCTGTTCGGGAATGAAGTTCAGGTGTGACTGCGAGCCTTCGCCCCACCCCTTGCCATCGAAGCCGCCGGAACCGATCGCGATCTTCGACTGGATGATGTTCCAGCCAGCACCCAGCGCATCCATCTCCGGGTCGAGGAACATCATGATGCGGTCCTTCTGGTAGGGCCGCAGCAGCCAGAACCAGGCCACCGGCGCGACCGCGGCCACGCCGCCCACACCCAGACCGACCCACCACCACGGCAGGCCGGCCAACAACAGCACGAACACGCCACTGGCGGCGATCAGCACACCGGTACCGAAGTCCGGCTGCAACATCACCAGGCCGGTGGGCACGCCGATGATGACCAGGGCCACGAGCACGGTGTTGAAGCGCGGCGGCAGCGGCATCTTGTGCAGGTACCAGGCCACCATCATCGGCAGACTGACCTTCAGCAGCTCGGCCGGCTGCAGGTAGAAGAACTTCAGGTCCAGCCACTGCCGGCCATATTTGCCGGTGCCCAGCACGAACACCGCCAGCAACGGGATCATCGAGATCGCATAGATCATCGGCGTGGCCGAGCGGATGCGCAGGATCGGCACCCGCGAGATGCCCCACAGCGCGGCCATGCCCACTGCGAAGCGCGCGCCCTGGGCCATTACCAGGCCGTCGCCACCGGCACTCTTCAGCGTGGCCAGGCCGATCACCATCAGCGCGCCCAAGGCCAGGCACAGCACCCAGTCCAGCGTGCTGAAGAAGCGGCGCAGCATGTCGCCGGCCCAACGCAGGAACACTCTCATCGTGCGGGCTCCGCGGTGGTCGGGCGCGGCGTGGCCGGCAGCGCGGCGGCCTGCGAACCCGGCTGCGGCGCAGGCGCCGGTTCCGGTGCGGGTACACCGATCAGCACCGGATGTTCTCCAACCTGTGCAGCGGCAAGGTCGCCGGCCTGGCGCGCACCCGCGTCTTCGTTGTCGAACGCCGTGGCGCCGATGGCGGTGGTACCGCGCTCACTGTCCAGCGGCTCCATGCCCTCCGGCATCTTGCCCAGCAGATACGCATCGAACACCTTGCGGGCGATCGGCGCGGCGGCCGAGCCACCATAGCCACCGCCTTCCACCGCCACCGCAATCGCGATTACCGGGTTGTCCGCCGGCGCGAAGCCGACGAACAGCGCGCGGTGGCGCAGATGCATCGGCAGGCTCTTCGGATTCACTGCGGCGGTGCCCTTGCGGCTGATGACCTGTGCAGTACCGGTCTTGCCGGCCATCACGTACGGCGCACCGACCGCCACGCGCCAGCCACTGCCGCCGGGCCGCATGGTGGCCATCATGCCTTCGCGCACGGCCTGCAGGTTGTTGGGGTTGGGGCTGACCGGCTTGGTCTCGCCAGGCGACGTCGCCGCCCAGTCGCTGTCGAAACCTTCGCGCTGCTGGATCACCAGGTGCGGGGTGCGCAGCTGGCCGTCGGCCAGCGCGCTGACGCCGCGCGCCAGCTGCAGCGGGGTGACCTTCCAGTCGCCCTGGCCGATGCTGATGTTGACCGTATCGCCGGGGTACCAGGCTTCCTTGCGGCTCTTCCGCTTGTAGTCGGGCGACGGCAGGATGCCGCCGATCTCGCCGGTGAGGTCGATGCCGGTCGGCTGGCCGAACCCGTAGTACTCCATGTAGTGGTCGAAGCGCTCGATGCCCAGGTCCAGCGCCAGCTTGTAGTAATAGGTGTTGACCGATTCGGCGATCGACTTGCGCAGGTCGGTCCAACCATGGCCGCCACGGTGGGCGTCACCCCAGCCGCGCGAGGTGCCCGGCAGGTAGAACATGCCGGTGGACAGCACCTTGTCTTCCGGGCGACGCACGCCGGAGTCCAGGCCGGCCAGGCCGATCAGCGGCTTGAGCGTGGAACCGGGGGCGACACCGCCAAGTACCAGGCGGTTGAACTGCGGCCGCGACGGGTTTTCGTTCAATGCCTTGAAGTCGGCATGGGAAATGCCGTTGACGAACAGGTTGGGGTCGTAGGACGGCAGGCTGACCATCGCCAGCACTTCGCCGGTGCGCGGGTCCATCGCCACCGCCGAGCCTTCCTGGTCACCGAAGGCGGCCACCATGGCGCGCTGCAGGTCGGCGTCGATCGACAGCCGCAGGTCGGCACCGGACTGCGCGGCGACGCGGCCGATGGTGCGGATCGCACGGCCCTGCACGTTGGTCTCTACCTGTTCGTAACCGACCTTGCCGCGCAGTTGCTGCTCGTAATAGCGCTCCAACCCCGACTTGCCGATGTGGGTCAGTGCTGCGTTGCCCTCGCCGAGGACCTCCAGATCCTTGTCATCGACGCGGCCGACGTAGCCGATGATGTGCGCGAACAGGTCACCGTAGGGGTAGCGCCGGGTCAGGTAGGGTTCCAGCTCGACACCGGGGAACCGCCAGCGGTCGACGGCGAAGCGCGCCATTTCCTCGTCGCTCATGCGCAGCTTCAGCGTGACCGGCAGGAACTTGCGCCGCGCCTTGCGCGACTTGTTGAACGCTTCCAGCTCTTCCGGGCTGATGCTGATGATCTTTGCCAGCCCTTCGAGGGTGGCGTCCATGTCCTTGACCTTGTCCGGGGTCACGTCCAGGCGGAAGGCCGGCACGTTCTCGGCCAGCAGGCGGCCGTTGCGGTCGTAGATCATGCCGCGCCCGGGCACCACCGGCCGTGGCTTGATGCGGTTGGCTTCCGAGCGCGTGGCGTAGACGTCGTGGTCCAGTACCTGCAGCTTGAAGTACCAGCCGCCCAGGCCCAGCAGGCAGACCAGCACGCCCAGGAAGCCCAGCGCCGCGCGGCGGCGGAACTGTTCGGCTTCGGCGTGCGGATTCTTGACCTGGCGACGCGGGATCATGGCTCAGCGCCCACGCTTGCCGAAGCGCACCGCATCCAGCAGCACGAACACCAGCGGCCACAGGCCCATGCCCAACAGCGGTGCCCACCAGTACGACCACGGCAGGGTGGGTTCACCCACCAGGATGTGCACCAGCGCGCTGACGATGCGGTCGTTGAACAGCAGGCCGCCGATGGCCAGCATCTGCTGCGACATCGGGAAGAAGCGGATGCGGGCGCGGAAGCGCTGCAGGATGAAGGCCAGCATCACCAGCCGCAGTGCCTGTTCGCCAAGCACGCCGCCGTACAGCAGGTCGGCGATGACGCCACTGGTGAAAGCGACGCCCAGGCCGACGCGCTCGGGCGCTTCGATCACCCAATAGGCCAGCACCAGCGCCAGCCAGTACGGGCGCAGCGGCTGCAGCAGCGCCGGCAGCGGCAGCAGGCCCAGCAGCAGCGCCACCACCAGGCTGGCCGGCAGCACCCACGGGTTGTCGCGCAGGCGGCTCATCGCTGGGCCTCCGCAGCGGGCGGGGGCGGTTCAGTCGCTTGCGGCACGGTCGACGCGGCTTTGGCTGGCGATGGGGCAGCCGGCGTTGCCGTCGCAGGCGCAGGCGTTGCCGCCACCGAAGCCGGGCCCGCGGCAGGCGAAGTGGCAGGCGGCGCTGTCGGCGCCGGTACAGCGGCACCGGTGGCCGGGCCACCCGGGGCGGTCTCTTCCAGCTGCAGGCGCAGGTTCGGCGGAATACGGATCGCAGCGCCGGGGCGCAGCAGCAGCACGTCGCGGCCGCGGTCCAGCTGGGCGGCCGGCTTCAGTTCGCCAACCAGGAAGGCATGGGTATCGTCCGGGCGCAGGCCGGTGATGGTGCCGACCGGGAAGCCAGCCGGGAAACGGCCCCCGAGGCCGGAGGTGACGATCTCATCGCCCACTTCAACGCCGGCGCTGAGCGGGATGTCGCGCAGTTCCAGCTTGTCGCCGCGGCCGTAGACGATCAGGCGCACGCCGTTGCGGGCCACGGTCACCGGCACCGCGTGGTCGGGGTCGGTCAGCAGCAGCACGGTGGAGGTACCGCCAGTGACGCTGATCACCTGGCCCATCAGGCCGCCGGCATCGATCACCGCCTGGCCGACGTGCACGCCTTCGCGGCTGCCGGCGTCGAGTACCAGGCGCTGCTTCACCGGGTCCAGGTCGATGTCCAGGATCGGCGCCAACTGCACGTCCAGGCCACTGCGCTCGGCCACGTTCAGCAGTTCGCGCAGCTGGGCGTTGTCCAGCGCGGCGGTCTGCAGGCGGGTCAGGCGCGCGTTGGCCAGCAGCAGCTGGTTGCGCAGTTCACGGTTCTCGTTGACCAGCTGGCCGTGGCTGGCCGCCGAATCCTTGACCTGGTTGCCGAGCTTGCCCGGCAGGCCCGCCAGTGCCCATACCGGCTGCACCAGGCTGTTGGCCTGCCCGCGCAGCTGCGCGAGCCAGCCGGCCTGGTCGTCAAGCACGATCAGGGTGATGGCCAGTGCGAGATAAGCCAGCAGACGCAGCGGGCTGGCGGCATCACCGGATCGGGAAGCAACGGGAGGTCCGGCGTAGGGCGGCACGGCAACGATTCAACTGGCAGAAGGCGGAAGGGAAACACGCGGGCGCCCCGCCGGTGCCGGCCCACCCTCGTGGTGGGCCGCACCCCGGAGGGGCGCTGCGGGCGCAGGCAGCCGGGACGGCTTATTCCGGCGCAAAGAACTCGTTGCCGTGCATGTCGACCAGCTCCAGCGCACGGCCACCGCCGCGGGCCACGCAGGTCAGCGGATCGTCCGCCACCTGCACGTGCAGGCCGGTTTCCTCGGAAATCAGGCGGTCCAGGTCACGCAGCAGGGCGCCACCACCGGTCAGCACGATGCCGCGCTCGGCGACGTCGGCGCACAGTTCCGGCGGGGTCTGCTCCAGCGCCAGCTTGACCGCGCTGACGATGCCCGACAGCGGCTCGTGCAGGGCTTCAAGCACCTCGTTGGAGCTGATCTTGATCATCTTCGGCACGCCCTCGGCAAGGTTGCGGCCGGAGATTTCCATCTCGATCACTTCCGCCTGCGGGTAGGCGCAGCCCAGCTCCACCTTGATGCGTTCGGCGGTGGCTTCACCGATCAGCATGCCGTGGTTGCGGCGCACGTAGTTGGTGATCGATTCGTCGAAGCGGTCGCCACCGATGCGCACCGACGCCGAGTAGACGATGCCGTTGAGCGAGATCACCGCCACTTCGGTGGTGCCGCCGCCGATGTCGATGACCATCGAGCCACGCGCTTCGGTAACCGGCATGCCGGCGCCGATCGCGGCGGCCATCGGTTCTTCGATCAGGAACACATCACGGGCACCGGCTTCCTCGGCCGATTCCTTGATCGCGCGGCGCTCGACCTGGGTCGAACCGGCCGGCACGCAGACCAGCACGCGCGGGCTCGGGCGCAGCACGCGCGACTTGTGCACCTTCTTGATGAAGTGCTTGAGCATCGCCTCGGTATAGGTGAAGTCGGCGATGACGCCGTCCTTCATCGGGCGGATGGTGGTGATGTGGCCCGGGGTACGGCCAAGCATCTGCTTGGCTTCGGCGCCTACGGCTGCCACCGAGCGGGTGCCACCGATGGCACGGTCCTGACGCACGGCCACGACCGATGGCTCGTTCAGCACGATCCCCTGCCCGCGCACGTAGATGAGGGTGTTGGCCGTGCCCAGGTCGATGGACAGGTCGTTGGAGAACATGCCACGGAGTTTCTTGAACATCTGAGGAAGGAGTCCTGAGGGGTGTCGTGCCCGCCGCGGGATGGCGAAAAAATGGGCAGAAATCGAGGCCGACAAGCCTAGCAACCCGCCTGCCGCCGAGCAAGGAAAAAACTAGCTGAACCCGCGTCTTCACAGGCTTTCGGCCTGATCGGGTCTCACCCGCTTCTGGCCCTGAGCGGCACCAGCGGGTAACCTTTGCGCCGTCGGGCGCCCAAGGGCGCCGTTTGCTTGCCCGCCGAACCGGGCCGGCCCACCCCAAAATTCACCGCATAGGCTTACATCGATGTCCGCTCTGATCTGTGGTTCTCTTGCCTTCGACACCATCATGGTGTTCCCGGACCAGTTCAAGAATCACATCCTGCCGGACAAGGTGCACATCCTGAACGTGTCCTTCCTGGTGCCGCGCATGCGCCGCGAGTTCGGCGGCTGCGCCGGCAACATCGCCTACAACCTGCACCTGCTGGGCGGCCAGCCGATCCCGATGGGCACCGTGGGTTCGGACTTCGGCCCGTACCGCGAGTACTTCGAAGGCCTGGGCATCGACCTGTCGCGCGTGCGCGTGATCGATGAGCTGTTCACCCCGCAGGCGTTCATCACTACCGACCACGACAACAACCAGATCACCGCCTTCCACCCGGGCGCGATGATGCGTTCCTACGAGAACCACGTGCGTGGCGTGCCGGGCGTGACCCTGGGCCTGGTCGGCCCGGACGGCCGCGAGGGCATGATCCAGAACGCGCAGGAATTCCACGAAGACGGCATCCCGTTCATCTTCGACCCGGGCCAGGCCATGCCGCTGTTCAACGGCCCGGAACTGCGCGAGTTCATCGAGCAGGCCGACTACGTGGTGGTGAACGACTACGAGTCGAACCTGCTGCAGGAACGCACCGGCTGGGACGAGAAGGAGATCGTCAGCCGGGTCAAGGCCTACATCACCACCCGCGGCCCGAAGGGCGCGGTCATCCATACCCCGGAAAAGAGCTACGACATCCCGCCGGCGCACGAGCGCCGCGTGGTCGACCCGACCGGCTGTGGTGACGCCTTCCGCGCCGGCCTGATCTACGGCATCCAGAAGGGCTACGACTGGCTGACCATCGGCCGCATGGGCAACCTGATGGGCGCACTGAAGGTCGAGCACCCGGGCACGCAGAACCAGCGCTTCACCTTCGACGAGTTCAACGAGCAGTTCAAGCAGCAGTTCGGTTACGCGTTGAACGCGTAAACGAACTGCCCGCGCATCCCACCTTATCCCCGCGCCTTCGGCGCGCCCCCTTGAACAACAAGGGGGCTTTCCACCCGATGTGCTGCCGGGAATGCTGTTGGTAGGTGTCGACCTTGGTCGACACGGCCGGCCAGCGGCCGGCACTGCCGGAACCTCCGACCGGCACGTTGCCTGCGCTCTGTAGAGCCGAGCCCATGCTCGGCTTGCACGCGCCAGCGCGATCTGACCGGAGAGCAGCCGAGCGTGGGCTCGGCTCTACATCGTCAGCCGCCCTGCCAGGCCGCCAGCAAGGCGCGGCAATCGGCGAAATGCCAGTCGGCGCTGCCGGGCCACGGGTTCTCCGGCAGGTTGACCAGCACGGTATGGGCGCCCGCGGCACGGCCGCACTCCAGGTCGTAGGCGTGGTCACCGACCATCACCGCCTGCGCAGCCCCGATGCCCCAGCGACGAAGATGCTGCTGCAGGCCATCCGGCGAGGGCTTGGGCACCGCCTCATCGCGGCCGATGATGTCGGCATCGTCGAACAACGCCCCGACCCCGATCGCCTCCAGCGTCAGCTTCGCCAGCGCATGATCGTTGCGGGTCAGGATGCCCAGCCGGCAGCCCGCCGCCGACAGCGCGCGCAGCAGCTTCACCGCACCCGGCGCCGGCAGCGCCTCCTCGGCCAGCGCGCGCTCGTGATCCAACAGCCACTCGCGCTTGGCCTGCGCCGGCGCTTCCGGCAGCGCTGCGATATGGTCGAGGATGTCTTCCTCCGCGGCGATCTCCAGCGCGCGGCGGATCGCGGCGAAATCATGCACGGCCACAGTCAGCGTGCCATCCATGTCGAACACCCAGTGCCGGATCGCGGACAAGGCGTGCACTGCGATGCCCGCCGCAACCTTCACTGCCACCACTGCGGCATGCGGCTGGCGTCGACGCCACCGGTTTCGAAAACGGCGGTGCGGGTACCACCGGCCTTGACCGGGAACTCGATGCTGATCGACTTGCCCTTGCGCGCCAGCTTCCACAGCGCCTTCTGGTCGGTGATGAACAGGGCAATGGCTTCATCGGTCTTCGGGCGCCACGCCGCCATGGAAATCGGCTTGCCGTCGTCCACGGTCACTTTCACCGTGCACTGCGGGCAACGGAAATCGCCGGCCTGCAGCACCAGATACGCATGCCGCTTCCACTCCGGGTGATCGCGGAACACCAGCTGCACCGGCTTGGCGCCGCTGCCATCCACGTCCACCCGTTCCTTGCTGTAGATCTGCGCCGAAACCTGGTTGCCCTTGTTGCCCACCGGAATCTGGTTGTACTGCCACAGCGCCTGCATGCGGCGCAGGTCGCGCGCGGCATCACCCTTGGCTTTGACCTCGTCGAAGCCTGCGGCGATGCGCTCGGCGGCGGCGGTGTCCTTGTACTGGTCCAGCAGCGAGGCGCCATGCAGGCGCGCACGCTCCCAGTCCTGCGCGGCCACGGCCATGTCGTACTGCTTGGCCACGTCTTCGGCCTTGGCCTCCTTCTGCGCCTGCACGGCGGCCGCGGCGGCTTCCTGCGCCTTGCGCTCTTCCTCGGGGTTGCTGCAGGCGGCCAGGGCCAACGTACAGGCGGTGAGCAGGATCAGTCGATTCATGGTGGAGGTCCTTCGTGTATTCGCGATTCTGTAGAGTCGAGCCATGCTCGACTGCTGTTGAAGAGCCAGTCGAGCATGGCTCGACTCTACAAAAAAAGCGCCGGGGGATGCCCGGCGCGTTTTCTTACTTGGCTTCGGCCTTGGCCAGCATGTCCTGGACCGAGGCGGTGGTGATCGGGTGATAGCCCGGCTTGGCCTTTTCGAAGGCCTGCTTGGCCAGCTCCAGCCCCTTCGGAGTCTTCACCAGTTCGGCGTAGATCGGCAGGATCAGCTTGCGACGGCCAACGCGCTCGATGAACGCGGCCGCGCCTTCATTGGCCTGCTCGTAGCCGCTGCGGATCGCCAGCGGGTACCAGCGCATGGCGATCTCGCCATTCGGGGTGCCGGTGAAGTGGAAGGCCTTGTCCAGCGTGGCCAGCTTGTCCAGCGGCTGGGTCGCACCCAGGCCGTCGATGAAGCGCACCCATTCCTGCGTGCTCCAGTCGGCGATGACCTGGCTGCTCGGCACGGTGCCGGCGCTGGCGAAGGCGATGCGCGCGGTATCGACGCTGCTGAAGTTGCGCGACTGCGCCTTGGCCGCGAACGCCGGAATGCCCGGCTCGTCCAGCCATGCCTTCAGCTCGGCCTCGGTCACTGCCGACGGCTTCTTCGGCAGCAGGTTCTTCTTCATGTACGCGACGAACTGGTCGGTATTCGCGCTCTGGAAGGCGTGGTCATCGAACCAGCCACGCAGGAACGGATCGAAGGTCTCGCGGCCGAAGCGCTGTTCCAGGAATTCCAGGAACCATGCACCCTTGACGTAGGCCACCTGGCTGAGGGCTTCGTCGGGGTCGCGCTCGTTCAGCGGCGGCAGCGCCAGCGCCTGGTCGGCCGGGCTCATGTCCTTCACTTCGGCCAGCAGGTCGGTCTGGTCGATCTGCTTCTCCATCTCGGCCATCTCCTTGCCATACAGCGCTTCGGTGATGCGGCCCTGGACGTAGGTGGTGAAGCCTTCATTGAGCCAGATGTCCTTCCAGCTGGCGTTGGTCACCAGGTTGCCCGACCAGCTGTGCGCCAGTTCGTGGGCGACCAGCGAGACCAGCGACTTGTCGCCGACAATCACGGTCGGAGTGGCGAAGGTCAGGCGCGGGTTTTCCATGCCGCCGAACGGGAACGACGGCGGCAGCACCAGCATGTCGTAGCGGCCCCAGCGGTATTCGCCGTACAGCTTCTCGGCGGCACCGATCATCTTCTCGGTGTCTTCGAATTCCTTGGCGGCCTTGTTGACCATGGTCGGCTCGGCCCAGACGCCGGAGCGGCCGGAGATCGGCTCGAACACCAGGTCGCCGGCGGCGATGGCCAGCAGGTAGGACGGAATCGGCTGCGGCATCTTGAAGGTGTAGTCACCATCACGCGCGGCCTTCGGATCGTTGTCGGCGCTCATCAGGACCATTACGTCCGGCCGCGAGACCACGTGCGCGCTGTAGGTGAAGCGCACGCTCGGGGTGTCCTGCAGCGGCACCCAGGAACGGGCATGGATGGCCTGCGACTGGCTGAACATGAAGGGCAGCTTCTTGCCTTCGGTCATCGACGGCGCCAGCCACTGCAGGCCCGAGGCGGTCGGTGCGGTGTGGTAGGTCACTTCCACCTTGGCCGGCTGTTCCGGGGTCTCGATGGTCAGCTTGCTGCCGAACACCTTGTCGACCGGGGCCAGCGCGAACTGCAGCGGGCTGCGCGCGCCATCGGCACCGACGGCCTCGACCTTGGACACGGTCAGCTCGCGGGTGTCGAGCACCAGCTGCTTGGCGTCCTTCTGCTTCCATTCCAGGGTGTAGGTGGCGGTGCCGCCGATCTGCTTCTGGTCGAAATCCAGCTTCAGATCCAGCGCGATGTCCTTGATGACGACCTTGTCCGGCTCGGCGTACGAGCTTTCGTCGTGGCTGCGGTTCTCGGCGTTCACGGGGGCGGTGGGGGCCTTTGCGGCAGTCGGGGCGGCGGCGGGCGCGGCCGCCTCCTGGGAGCAGCCGGCGGCCAGGGCCACGGCCAGCGGAAGGAGCATCAGCGGATTACGCATGAATCGGGACCGTTACGGGGATCAAACCCCAATGGTACCTCCCTCCGGCCCCGCAGGCGTTGCGCGGTGCGGGGTAATGGCGGACACAGCGCCGGTAGTGCCGGCCGCTGGCCGGCAACCCCGTCGCCCGGTGATTGGCCGCGCAGATGCCGGCCAGCGGCCGGCACTACCGGAACAACGGGCTTACAGCTTGTAGCCGGAGTGGATCGAAACGATGCCGCCGGTCAGGTTCTTGTAGTGGCAGCGCTCGAACCCGGCCTGCCCCATCATCGCCTTCAGTTCATCCTGCGGCGGGTGCTTGCGGATGCTCTCGGCCAGGTACTGGTAGCTGTCCGAGTCATTGGCGAACAGCTTGCCCAGCTTCGGCAGGATCTTGAACGAGTGGAAGTCGTAGATCGGCTTGAACCAGTCTGCGGTGACTTCGGAGAACTCCAGCACGCGGGCCTGGCCGCCGACCTTCAGCACGCGGTACATCTCGCGCAGGCCGGCGTCCTTGTCGGTCACGTTGCGCAGGCCGAAGGCGATGGTGACCAGGTCGAAGCTGTTGTCCGGGAACGGCAGGGCCTCGGCGTTGCACTGCACGTAGTCCAGGCCGAGCACCAGGCCGCGGTTGGTCAGGCGATCACGGCCGACCGACAGCATGCCGGCGTTGATGTCGCCCAGCACCACCGAGCCCTCGGCGCCAACGCGCTCCTTCAGCAGGGCGGCGATGTCGCCGGTGCCGCCCGCCAGATCGAGCACGCGGTCGCCCGGCTTCACCTGCGCGGTGGCCACGTAGTAGCGCTTCCACGCCCGGTGCACGCCCAGGCTCATCAGGTCGTTCATCAGGTCGTAGTTGCGCGCGACCGAGGTGAACACCTGGCCGACCAGCTTCTGCTTGTCCTTGGCGGCGACGTCGCGGAACCCGAAATGGGTGGTACCGGCTTTGTAGGGGGATTCGCTCATGACCCCGATTATCGCACCGCCGGGGGCCAGCGGCACCCCCTGCCCGTATCATGGCGGGCCACGACTTACCGGAGCCCCGCATGATCACCACGCCCGACTACCAGGCCCTGCTGCAGACCGCCATCGCCGAAGCCCGCCAGGGACTGGCCGAGGGCGGCGTGCCGATCGGCGCGGCCCTGTACCACAACGACGGCCGCCTGCTTGGCTGCGGCCACAACCGCCGCGTGCAGGAAGGCGACCCGTCCGTGCACGGCGAAACCGATGCGTTCCGCAAGGCCGGCCGCCAGCGCCGTTACCAGGACACGATCATGGTCACCACCCTGGCACCGTGCTGGTACTGCTCGGGCCTGGTGCGCCAGTTCAACATCGGCACCGTGGTGGTGGGCGAATCGCGCACCTTCCAGGGCGGCATTGACTGGTTGCGGGAAAACGGCGTCAACGTGATCGACCTGGACAGCCAGGAATGCGTGGACCTGCTGGGCGGCTTCATTGCGCAGCACCCGGAGATCTGGAATGAAGACATCGGTGAATGATCACCACGCAGTGTCCTGTTGAACCCGTTTAATGAACGCTTCAGTGCCGGCACGCCCTAGTGCCGGCAGCGTTTGCGGCCATTGCCGTGAACCCGTGCACAGTCAGCTGCGCAGCGTGCACACGCTGCGGTAACACCCCGCCCGGCTGCCGCGCCTAGGGTGGGGTTACCGGGACTTCTTTCCCCGGCGGAGCCAGCCATGTGCGCGCACGCCGTACGACCCACGCCAGACTCGATCCTCGATCCGATCCGCGAACGCCTGCAGCGGCAATATGCACTGCACCGGCGCGGCGCCTTGTTCTGGACCGCCTACCAGCGCATGCAGCTGGAGCTGGTCCATCACCATCCGCTCGACCACGAGCGTCTGTGCAACGCGATGGCCAACCTGGCCGAAGATCTCGGTGCCGTCGAGCATGCGCAGTTGATCGGCCATGCCAACGCCAGCTCCACATCCCGCTGACGCGGCATGCACCGCCACATACGCCACACTCCGATGAACCCCCACTCCCTTTCCACTCAACCGAACTGGATTGTCATGCACGCTGAAGTCCCCACCATTCCTCCGGTCATCAACGTTGACGCCGAGCTGGATCACTGGCGCCGCCAACATGCCGAAGGCGCACTGCCGCACAACTCGTTCGGCTCGTACGTGCCGTGGATCAAGTTCGCCTGCGATTCGCTGATCACCCAGCCGCGCGCCAGCGAGGCCGAACGTGACGAGATGTTCCAGACCCAGTACGCCCTGCAGATCATGCCGCGGCTGAGCGAAGCCCAGGCCCGCGAGTTCGTCGACCGTTGCTGGCAGCACGTCTACCAGAGCAGTCCGGTGCGCAGCCTGCAGGCACCGCGGCTGCAGCGCATGCGGGCCTGACCGCCGCTGCACGGCGCCTGCACGGGCCACTGCCGATCATCTTCGTCACCTGAGTGGGACGACGACGATGAAAGTACGAAACCTGTTCAATACGATCGCCAAGAAGGCCGCGGCCGCCACCGGCTCGCCGTGGACCTTCCTGGCTGCAGTAACGATCGTGGTGATCTGGGGCATCAGTGGTCCGGTGTTCGGCTTCAACGACACCTGGCAGCTGGTGATCAACACCGGCACCACCATCATCACCTTCCTGATGGTGTTCCTGATCCAGCACACGCAGAACGCGGACACCGCCGCGATGCAGATCAAGCTGGACGAGCTGATCCGGGCGACCGCCGAAGCCAACAACGAACTGTTGGATCTGGAAGAACTGGACGAAGCGCGCCTGGAAGAGATCCGCGCGGAGTACGAGCAGATGGCGCGCGAAGCCGGCGATGCGCTGGCGCGCGTTCGCGCCTGCCATGCGGCGCGGCGCGACGATGAAGCGGTGTAGCGGGCCCCGGAATGACAATGCCGGCCAGCGGCCGGCACTACCATCGATCATCAGGCAGGTGCCAACCTTGGTTGGCACGGATGCGTCCGTGCAGGCGCCTGGCCCTGTGCCAACCAAGGTTGGCACCTACAAGAAGAAGCGCGGACTAGCCGCGCTCGTGCCAGCCGCCACCCAGCACCTTGTACAGGGTGATGCGGTTGGCCTGCTGCGCCAGCTGCGCCTGCAGCTGGGTCTGCTGCGCGTTGTAGGCGGTACGCCGCGCATCGAGCAGGGTGACGAAGCTGTCCAGCCCCGCGTCGTAGCGGGCCTGTGACAGGCGGTTGGCCTGTTCGGCCGCTTCCACCAGGCGCTGCTGTGAACTGACCTGCTCGTCCAGGCTGACGTTCAATGCCAACGCATCGGCGGTTTCGCGGAAGCCCACCTGGATCGACTTCTCGTACTGCGCCAGTGCGATATCACGATCGGCGTTGGCGATGGCCAGGTTGGCGCGCAGCTTGCCGCCCTGGAAGATCGGAAGGGTGATCTTCGGCAGGAAACTCCACACCCGCGTT
The DNA here is from genome assembly GCF_029845105.1 of Stenotrophomonas sp. GD03654. Lineage (NCBI taxonomy): Bacteria > Pseudomonadati > Pseudomonadota > Gammaproteobacteria > Lysobacterales > Lysobacteraceae > Stenotrophomonas > Stenotrophomonas sp. GD03654. The sequence goes on from NZ_JAOCLC010000012.1 coordinate 15,465, forward strand.
CCACTGTCGAACAGGTTGGACAGTTCACTCGAGCCACTGCCGATGCTGCCGGTCAGCGAGATGCTCGGGAAGAACGCTGCGCGTGCCGCACCGATGTTGGCGTTGGCGGCCAGCAGCTGGTGTTCGGCGGCCATGATGTCCGGGCGCTGCAGCAGCACGTCGCTGGGCAGGCCAGCCGGCGGCGGTGCCAGCGCCAGCAGCTGCGGTTCGATGCTGTCCGGCAGCAGTGCCGGATCCAGCTGGCCACCCGCCAGCAGCGCCAGCGCGTTGCGGTCCTGGGCCAACTGGCCCCGCAGGCGTGCCGCATCCGTCCGTGCGGTCTCGACCAGGGTACGGGTCTGGGTGAGTTCCAACGCCGAACTGCCACCACGCTCGTGGCGGGCCTCGGCCAGGCGCAGCGAATCCTCGTAGGTCTTCAGCGTTGCATCGGCGATCTTCAGCCGCTGCGCGTCGGCACCATAGGTCAACCACGCCGTCGCGGTCTCGGCCACCAGGCTCAACTGCGCGTTGCGGCGGTTGGCGGCCACGGCGAAGTACTGCTGCAGCGCCGCTTCACTGAGATTGCGCACGCGGCCGAACAGATCCAGCTCGAACTCGGCCACGCCGACACCGGCGGTGAACTGCTCGGTGACACCGGCGTCGGTACCACGGCGGTCCATCTGGCCGGTGACGGCCACGCCGGGTACGCGATCGGCGCGCTGCACGCGGTACTGGCCGCGCGCGCGTTCAACATTGAGCACGGCCACACGCAGGTCGCGGTTGTTCTGCAGCGACTGGTCGATCACCTGCTGCAGGCGCGCATCGGTGAAGAAATCGCGCCAGCCGACGGCGGCGACATCGGCCACCTCGCCCTGCGCGGCCTCGGCCGGCCACTGCGCCGGAATCGCCGGAGCGACAGCGGTGTTCTTCGGCACCAGGGTGGAGCAGCCGGCGAGCACGAGCGCTGCGGTAATGGAAAGGAACAGGGATGTACTTTTCATGGGGATGACTTCCATCGGTACTGCCGGATGGCAGGAGGTAGTGCCGGCCGCTGGCCGGCAACCTCGTTAGACTCACATCAAGCGAGCAGTAGGTGCCGGCCAGCGGCCGGCACTACCGTTTCAGGTCACGTCGCGGATTTGCGCTTGAACACGCGCTGCACCACCACGAAGAACAGCGGCACGAAGAACACGCCGAGCACGGTGCCGACGATCATGCCGCCGAGCACGCCGGTGCCGATCGCCTGCTTGGCGCCGGAGCCCGCACCGGTGGAGATCGCCAGCGGTACCACGCCCATGCCGAAGGCCAGCGAGGTCATCACGATCGGGCGCAGGCGGTCGCGCACGGCGTGCATGATCGATTCGATCAGGCTGGCGCCCTTCTCCAGGTTTTCCTTGGCGAACTCGACGATCAGGATCGCGTTCTTGCTGGTCAGGCCCACCGTGGTCAGCATCGCCACCTGGAAGTAGATGTCGCGTTCCAGGCCCTTGAAGGTGTTGGCCAGCACCGCGCCGAGGATGCCCAGCGGGGCCGCCAGCAGCACTGCGGTCGGCACGCTCCAGCTTTCGTACATCGCGGCCAGGCACAGGAATACGATCATCAGCGACAGCGTATACAGCAGTGGCGTCTGCGAGCCAGCCTGGCGCTCCTGGTACGACATCGCCGTCCACTCGATGCCGAAGCCCGCCGGCAGCTGCTTGGCCAGCTGCTCGATCTCGGCCATGGCGTCACCGGAGGCGACACCCGGGGCCGGCTCGCCCTGGATTTCCATGGCCGACACACCGTTGTAGCGCTCCAGGCGCGGCGAACCGTAATCCCAATGCTTGGTAGCGAAGGCACTGAACGGCACCATCTCACCCTTGTCGTTCTTCACGGACCAGAGGTCGAAGTCCTCCGGCACCATGCGGAACGGCTGGTCGGCCTGCACGAACACGCGCTTGACGCGGCCACGATCGACGAAGTCGTCGATGTACGAGCTGCCCCATGCGGCAGCCAGCGTGCCGTTGATCTGGTCGATCGACAGCCCCAGCGAGGTCGCCTTGGCCGCGTCGATGTCGATGCGGAACTGCGGCGTGTCTTCCTGGCCGTTCGGGCGCACGTTGGCCAGCTTCTTGCTGCCGGCAGCGAGGCCCAGCAACTGGTTGCGTGCAGCCACCAGTGCCTCGTGGCCCTGGCCGCTGTTGTCCTTCAGGAAGAAGGTGTAGCCCGATGCGGTACCCAGCTCCGGAATGGCCGGCGGCGGGAAGGCGAAGATGAAGGCATCCTTGATCTGGCCCAGCGCTGCCATGGCGCGGCCAGTGATCGGCATCACGCCATTGTCGGTGTCACGCTCGCTCCAGTCCTTCAGCTTGACGAACGCCATGCCGGCGTTCTGGCCCATGCCGGCGAAGCTGAAGCCCTGCACCGAGAACACCGAGTCCACCGCATCCTTTTCGTTCTGCAGGAAGTGGTTTTCCAGTGCTGCGATCGATTCCAGCGTACGTTCCTGGGTGGCACCGACCGGGGCCTGCACCAGCGCCATCAGCACGCCCTGGTCTTCGTTGGGCAGGAACGAGCTGGGCAGGCGCACGAACAGCACGCCCATCAGCACGAACAGCGCTGCCACGATGCCCATGAAGCGCCACGGACGGTGGATGATGCCGCGCACGCCGCGCTGGTAGCTTTCGCTGGTGCGGTCGAAACCGCGGTTGAAGCCATTGAAGAAGCGACCGGCCAGGCCGCGATGGGCGACGTGGTGCTCGCCCTTCTTCAGCGGCTTGAGCATGGTCGCGCACAGCGCCGGGGTCAGCACGATCGCGACCAGCACCGACAGTGCCATCGCCGAAACGATCGTGGCCGAGAACTGGCGATAGATCACGCCGGTGGAACCGCTCATGAAGGCCATCGGCACGAACACGGCCGACAGCACCAAGCCGATGCCGACCAGTGCGCCGGTGATCTGGCCCATCGACTTGCGGGTTGCTTCAAGCGGCGACAGCCCCTCCTCGGACATGATGCGCTCGACGTTCTCCACCACTACGATGGCATCGTCCACCAGCAGGCCGATCGCCAGCACCATCGCGAACATGGTCAGCATGTTCACCGAGAAGCCCAGCATCGACAGCACGCCGAAGGTACCCAGCAGCACCACCGGCACGGCGATGGTCGGGATCAGGGTGGCGCGGAAGTTCTGCAGGAACAGGTACATCACCACGAACACCAGCACGATCGCTTCGATCAGGGTCTGCACCACACCCTTGATCGACACGCGCACGAACGGGGTGGTGTCGTACGGGACCTCGGCCTTCAGCCCGGCCGGGAAGAAGCTCTTCATGTCCTCCAGCGCGGCATTCACGCCAGCGGCGGTATCCAGCGCGTTGGCGCCGGTGGCCAGGGTGACCGCCAGGCCGCTGGCCGGCTGGCCGTTGTAGCGGGTGACGAAGTCGTACGATTCCGCACCCAGTTCGACGCGGGCGACATCACCCAGGCGCAGCTCGGCACCGTCCTGCGCACCGCGCACGATGATGTTGCGGAACTGTTCCGGGGTCTGCAGGCGCGACTGCGCGTTGATGGTGGCGTTGAGCTGCTGGCCCTTGATCGACGGCGCACCGCCGAGCTGGCCGATGGCGACCTGGGCGTTCTGTGCCTTGACCGCTGCGGTCACTTCCGCAACCGACAGGCCATAGGTATGCAGCTTGTTCGGATCCAGCCAGATACGCATGGCGTACTTGCCACCGAACACCTGGATGTTGCCCACGCCCGGCACGCGGCTCAGACGGTCGACGACATTGGATCCGACGTAGTCGGCGATGTCGTTGGCGTCCATGCTGCCGTTCTCGGACACGAACGCGATGACGTTCAGGAAGCCCGAGCTGGACTTGGCCACGTTGATGCCCTGCCGCTGCACTTCCTGCGGCAGCAGCGGCATGGCCAGCTGCAGCTTGTTCTGCACCTGCACCTGGGCGATGTCCGGGTTGGTGCCGCTCTCGAAGGTCAGGGTGATGGTGGCCTGACCGTTGGACGAGCTGTTGGAGGAGAAGTAGATCAGGCCATCAAGGCCCTTCATGTTCTGCTCGATGATCTGCGTCACCGAGTCCTCGACCACCTTGGCCGATGCACCCGGGTAGGTGGCGCTGATTTCCACCGCCGGCGGTGCGACGTTGGGGTACATCGAGACCGGCAGCTTGAACAGGGCCAGGCCGCCGGCGAGCATAATGATGATGGCGATCACCCATGCAAAGATGGGTCGATCGATGAAAAAGCGTGCCATGGGGTTCTCCGCTTACTTCGCGTCGCCGGCCGGGGCGGCAGGCTGGGCGGCGGCGTCCGGCTTGACCGGAGCAGCGCCCTTCTCGGTGGCCTTGACCGGCATGCCGGGGCCGATCTTCTGCAGGCCTTCGACGATGACCTTGTCGCCGGCCTTCAGACCGTCCTCGACCAGCCACTTGTCGCCAACCGTGCGGCTGACCTTGACCGGGCGCACTTCAACCTTGCTGTCCTTGCCGACCACCATCGCGGTGGTGTCGCCCTTCGGATCGCGGGCGATGCCTTGCATCGGCACCAGCACTGCATCGCTGCGCACGCCGCCGCCGATCACCGCGCGCACGTAGGTGCCCGGCATCAGCAGGCCATCCGGGTTGTCCACCTTCACGCGCAGGCCGAAGCTGCCGGTGGCCGGATCGACGCTGACTTCGGAGAACTCCAGCGTGCCCTTGTGCTCGAAGGTGCTGCCGTCTTCCATCAGGATGCTGACCGGCAGCGTCTGGTTATCCTGCAGGCGGCCAGCGGCCAGCTCACGGCGCAGCTGCAGCAGCTCGGCCGAGGACTGGGTCAGGTCGACGTAGATCGGGTCCAGCTGCTGCACGGTGGCCAGTGCATTGGCCTGGCCGGCGCTGACCAGCGCACCCTGGGTAACGCTGGACTTGCCGATGCGGCCGCTGATCGGCGCGGTGATGCGGGCGTAGCCCAGGGTGACGTTGGCCGCATCCAGCGAGGCCTTGGCGGCACCGACGTCGGCCTCGGCCTGCTTCTGCGCGGCGACGGCGTTTTCCAGGTCCTGCTGGCTGACCGCGTCGACCTTGGCCAGTTCGGTGATGCGCTTTGCACTCAGGCGGGCGGCGTTGGCCGTGGCTTCGGCGCGGGCCAACTGCGCGCGAGCGCTGTTGGCCTGGGCACGGTAGCTGGCGTCCTCGATCTGGTACAGCGGCTCGCCGGCCTTGACCATGCCGCCTTCGGTGAACAGGCGCTTGGCGACGATGCCATTGACCTGCGGGCGCACTTCGGCAACCAGGAAGGCATTGGTGCGGCCCGGCAGTTCGCGGGTCAGGCCCACGGTCTCGGACTTCAGCGTGACCACAGTGACGTCACCCGGGCCCTGTTCGGGGGCCTCGGGTTGGCCGCCACAGGCAGCCACGGTCGCGGCGATGGCCAGCGACAGCGCGATGGGTCGGATTCGGCTCAGCAACATGACGGAAAGGCTCTTAGGGGAAGGAATCTCAAAACGCTCTGATACAGGCTGAAAGCGCCAGCAGGCAACGCTCACCGGCGGGGAGCAGCAGCCGGCGACGGCCTGCCACGCACGCGGCGGGAATGATGGGACGGAAATATACATACATGCGTGTTTGTTTGTAAACCGGTACAATTCAGCCACGTTTCACCCGCACTCGTACCCATCCATGGCCCGCAAGACCAAAGAGGACACCCAGGCAACCCGGGAAGGCATCCTTGACGCCGCCGAAGCCTGTTTCCATGAACACGGCGTGGCCCGTACCACGCTGGAGATGATCGGCGCCCGCGCCGGCTATACCCGTGGCGCGGTGTACTGGCACTTCAAGAACAAGAGCGAGGTGCTGGCCGCGATCGTCGAGCGCGTGCACCTGCCCTTCATGCAGGAACTGGAGCGCACCTCCACCGACCAGCGCGACACCCCGGTGCACGACCTGCGCGCGGTGATGATCCACTCGTTCATCGAGCTGTCCGAGGACGAGCGCCTGCGCAAGACCATGGAGATCATGCTGCGCAGCGATGCGTCGGCTGACACCAAGGTGCTGACCGAGATGCAGCAGGCTGGTTTCCGCGATGCGCTGGACCGGATGGAGCGCGCCCTGCGCCGTGCCCGCGATCTGGGCCAGCTGCGCGAAGGCGCCGACCCCAAGATCGCCGCGCGCATGCTGCACGCCACCGTGCTGGGCGTGCTGCACGGGGCGATGGTCGAACCGGAACTGATGGACCTCAAGCGCGACGGCATGCTCGCACTGGACATGACCCTGGCCGCCTACGTGAAGGACGGCGTGTTCGTGCCCGGCACCGTGCCCGAGCCGCTGCCCGAAGCGTGAGTGGCGCTGCCGCCGCCACCCTGGCACCCATGTGAGGACAGCCCCATGATCCTGGACAACGTGGTGTGGGGCTTCATCGGTTGCGGCAGTGTCACCGAGAAGAAGAGCGGCCCCGCCCTGGCCAGTACACCCGGCTCACGGGTGGCAGCGGTCATGCGCCGCAATGCGGCGTTGGCCGAAGATTACGCAAGGCGCCATGCCATTCCTCGGTGGTACGCGGACGCCGATGCGCTCATCGCCGATCCGGAAGTGAACGCGGTGTACGTCGCAACGCCGCCCTCGACGCACATGCAGTACGCGCTGCAGGCGATCGCCGCGGGCAAGCCGGTCTACATCGAAAAGCCCATGGCCATGGATCACGCGGAATGCGAACGCGTGCTGGAGGCCAGCGCACGCCGTGGCGTGCCCGTGTTCGTGGCCTATTACCGCCGCGCCCTGCCTCGCTTCGCACAGGTGAAGCAGCTGCTGGACAGCGGTGCGATCGGCACGCCGCGCAGCGTGCGCGCGTCCCTGCATCGGCCGCATTCGGCGAATGCCGCATCGCCGGACTTCTGGCGGACCAACCCGGCGATCGCCGGCGGCGGGCTGTTCGTCGATCTGGGCTCGCATACCCTGGACCTGCTCGACCATCTAATGGGCCCGCTGAGCGATGTGCGTGGCCTGGCCAGCTCGTTGACCGGCGCCTACGCCGCCGAGGACAGCGTTTCGATGTGCTTCCGCACTGGAATGGGCGCGCACGGCATCACGCACTGGAGTTTCTGCGCGTTCCGCCGCCAGGATGAGATCGAGATCACCGGCGACCGCGGGCAGCTGCGCTTTGCCATCTTCGAGGATGTTCCAGTCGTTCTGGAGACCGAAGCGGGCGTGCAGATGTTCGATATCCCGAACCCGCCATCGGTGCAGCAGCCGTTGATCGCCTCCCTCGTCGAAGAACTGCGTGGCAACGGCCGTTCACCTTCGACCGGCCTCAGTGCCGCCCGCACCAGTGCAGTGATCGACCAGGTGCTGCAGGACTATCGCACCCGGCACCCGCACTGACCGCCAACAAAAAAGGCCGCCTTTCGGCGGCCTCTTCTGTTGCAGTGGGCGGGGCAGAGTCATCGCCAGGGCGAGGGATCCGACCCCAACGGGCATTACAGGATGTAGCGGCTCAGGTCCGGGTCCTGCACCAGCTCGCCCAGGTGCTTGTCAACGTAGGCGCTGTCGATGGCCAGGCTTTCACCATCGCGGTCCGGCGCCTCGTAGCTGAGCGAATCCAGCAGGCGTTCCAGCACGGTGTGCAGGCGGCGGGCACCGATGTTCTCCTGGCGCTCGTTCACCTGGAAGGCGATCTCGGCCAGACGATCAATGGCGTCGGCGGTAAAGCTGACCTTGACGCCCTCGGTGGCCAACAACGCTTCGTACTGCTTGGTCAGCGCGGCCTTCGGCTCGGTCAGGATCCGTACGAAATCACCCTTGCTCAGCGCGCCCAGTTCCACGCGGATCGGGAAGCGGCCCTGCAGTTCCGGAATCAGATCGCTGGGCTTGGCCAAATGGAACGCGCCCGAGGCGATGAACAGGATGTGGTCGGTCTTGATCGTGCCGTACTTGGTCGACACGTTGGAGCCTTCCACCAGCGGCAGCAGGTCGCGCTGCACGCCTTCGCGGGAGACATCGCCACCACCCACGTTATCGCCACGCTTGGCGACCTTGTCGATCTCGTCGATGAAGACGATGCCGTGCTGCTCGCAGGCCTCGATCGCCGCGGTGCGGATGTCGTCCTCGTTGACCAGCTTGCCGGCTTCTTCCTCGATCAGCAGCGGACGCGCAGCCTTGATGGTCAGCGTGCGCTTGTGCGCCTTGGCCCCACCGCCGAGGTTGGCGAACATCGACTTCAGCTGCTGGCCCATTTCCTCCATGCCCGGCGGGGTCATGATGTCCATGCTGACGTTGGCGGCCAGGTCGAGCTCGATCTCGCGCTCGTCCAGCTCCCCGTTGCGCAGCATCTTGCGGAACTTGATGCGGGTCTCGTTGTCCTGCGCCGACGGCTCGTTGCGCGCGACTTCCGGATCGAAACCGATGCCGCCACTACGGCGCGGCAGCAGTGCATCGAGGATGCGGTCTTCGGCGCGCTCTTCGGCCTGGGTACGCACGCGCACCTTGGCCTGTTCGCGATAGAGCTTGACGGCGGTATCTGCCAGGTCGCGGATGATCTGCTCGACGTCCTTGCCGACGTAGCCGACTTCGGTGAAGCGGGTGGCTTCAACCTTCACGAACGGTGCGTTGGCCAACGTGGCCAGGCGGCGCGCGATCTCGGTCTTGCCGACGCCGGTCGGGCCGATCATCAGGATGTTCTTCGGCATCACTTCATTGCGCAGCTCAGGCACCAGCTGCATGCGGCGCCAGCGGTTGCGCAGGGCGATGGCCACGGCGCGCTTGGCGTCGTGCTGGCCCACGATATGCCGGTCCAGTTCCTGCACGATCTCGCGCGGGGTCATGGTGGCGGAGGAAACTTCGATCTTCGACATGGATGTGCTCACGAATTCAGATGCATGTAGAGCCGAGCCATGCTCGGCTGACGGGCAGCCCTGCCGAGCATGGCTCGGCACTACAGAAGAGCGATCACAGCTCCTCGACCACCACGTTGCGGTTGGTGTAGATGCAGATGTCGCCGGCGATGCCGATGGCTTCGCTGGCAATGGTGCGCGCATCCAGTTCGGTGTGCGCCATCAGCGCGCGTGCGGCCGACAGTGCATAGGAACCACCGGAGCCGATGGCGATGATGCCGTCCTCCGGTTCGATCACATCACCGGTGCCGCTGATGATCAGCGAGGTTTCCTTGTCGGCCACCGCCAACAGGGCCTCAAGCTTGCCGAGGCGACGCTCGGTGCGCCAGTCCTTGGCCAGCTCGACCGCCGCACGTTGCAGCTGGCCGTGCTTTTCCAGCTTGGCCTCGAACAGCTCGAACAGGGTGAACGCATCGGCGGCGGCACCGGCGAAGCCGGCCAGCACCTGGCCATCACGGCCAAGGCGGCGCACCTTGCGCGCATTGCCCTTCATCACGGTGTGGCCCAGCGTGACCTGGCCGTCGCCGGCAATGGCCACGTGCTCGCCGCGACGGACGCAGACGATGGTGGTGGCGTGGAAAACGTTGGGGTTCTGACTGGGGTCCATGATGCCTCCGGGGTGACAGAACCAGAGGTGGGGACTGCCCTGCGCCCTTCAAGACACCCGCGACCGGCTGCCGCAGGGGCAACGTTCAGCTTTCTCCGCTGCCCTTGTTGCCGTTTCGACGCTTCGCGCGCGGATGCGCGGCGTCGTAGACCTTGGCCAGGTGCTGGAAATCCAGGTGGGTATAGATCTGCGTGGTAGCGATGTCGGCATGGCCCAGCAGCTCCTGCACGCCACGCAGATCACCGGACGATTCCAGGATATGGCTGGCGAAACTGTGCCGCAGCATGTGCGGGTGCACGTGCTTGAACAGGCCCTGGCGCTGCGCCAGCTGGCGGATGCGGATCTGCACCGCGCGTTGGCTGATCGGCCCGTTGCGGCCGGGAAATACCGGCGAGGCCGGTCCACCACCACTTTCCGCGCGCCACGCCTGCAGTGCTTCGCGCGCTGGCCTGCCGAACGGCACGCGGCGCTGGCGATTGCCCTTGCCCAGTACGTTGACCAGGCCGCTGGCGAAATCCAGGTCACGCCAGGTCAGTGCGCAGACTTCGCTCAGGCGCAGGCCGGAGGAATAGAACAGTTCCAGCAGCGCGCGGTCACGGCGGCCAAGCTCGCCTTCCGGCTCCAGCTCGACCAGCTGCACGGCTTCGTCGGCGTCAAGCACCTGCGGCAACCGGCGCGGCGCACGCGGCGCCTTCAGCGTCGCCGCCGGACTGACCTCGATGAGCCCGTGCTTGAGCAGCCAGGCATAGAAGCTGCGGCAGGCGGACAAGCGGCGCTGCAGGCTCTTGGCCGACAGGCCGCGGCGATGCTCATCGGCGACGAACTGGCGCACCGCATCAGCATCAAGCGCCTCCACCGCTACACCACGTGGCTCCGCCCAGACCGACAGCGCGTCCAGGTCGCGGCGGTAGGCATCGAGCGTATGCGCCGACATCCGCCGCTCTACCTGCAGGTGCTGCAGGAACGCCTGTACCGCGCTCATCGTCGTGTCCTGCTCAGCCCGGGAAGCGCTTCAGGCCGGCGACCAACGCCTCGCCCATCATGCGCAGGAACAACGTCCCCATGCCCGGATAGAAGCGGTTCGGATCGTGGCTGCCGACCGCAATCAGGCCCACGCCCGGCAACGGCAGCAGTGCGGTGGTCTGCACTTCCTCGCTGCGCACGCCATACAGCACGGCATTCTTTTCCGGCTGCAGGCGGCCGCAGATCGGCTCGCCGTCCTTCAGGCAGTCGCGGAACGGGCCCAGCTGAGGGTCATCGGCGGCGATCACCTGCAGCCAGTCGGCCTGTTCCAACCCGGCCACCGGCGTGTGCACCACCAACCGTACCAGGTCGCCGGCGAAATCTTCCTGCAGCGATGCGGCCATCGCGCGCAGGGTGTCGGCGGCATTGTCCTGCTTCATCAGCGCCAGGGTCAGCTGGTGCGTGCGCACCGCCAGGCGTTCATTGACCTGGGCGGTGGCGCCCAGATCGGCCAACCGTCGTGCCAGCTCGCGGTTCTTCTCGCGCAGCACTTCCAGCTGGTAGCTGGCCAGCGACGCGGTCGGGCCGTCATCACGCGGCACCACCAGGGTCAGGGCCAGGTCCGGGAACTGCTTGAGGAAGCCCGGATGGCGCCGCAACCAGGCAGCGACTTCATGGGCCCCGAGCTTGTCGACGGTTTCGGTCATGCCATCCACTCCCCTTCGAAGACGAATGCGGTCGGGCCGGCCATCACCACCGGCTGGCCATCGCCCGGCCACTGGATGCGCAGGTCCCCCCCGGGCAGGCTGATGCGCGCATCGCGCTGCAGGCGGCCGCGCTGCATCAGGGTCACCGCAGCGGCACAGGCACCGCTGCCGCAGGCCAGGGTTTCACCGACACCGCGCTCGAACACGCGCAGGCGCGCATGCGCCGGGCCCATCACCTGGGCGAAGCCCACGTTCACCGAGCGCGGGAACGACGCGTGCTGCTGCAGCAGCGAACCCACGCGCTCGACCGGTGCAGCATCGATCAGGCCCACTTCGATCACCGCATGCGGGTTGCCCATCGACACCGCGGCGAAGCGAACACTCTCGCCCTGCAGTGGCAGAAGGTATTCCTCGCGCGCGTGGGCAAAACCCACCAGCGGCACGTTGGCCGGCTCGAACGCGGGCACGCCCATGGTCACCGCGAACTGGCCATCGCCCAGCACTTCCACGTCATGGCTTGCCAACGGACTGTCGATGACGAAACGGTCGCCCTGCGCACTGCCTTCGCGCACCAGCCAGGCGGCGATGCAGCGCGCGCCGTTGCCGCACTGCTCGGAGTTGGAACCATCGGCATTCCAGATGCGGTACGACGCCACCGAGCCTTCCGCGCGCGGCGCTTCGATGGTCAGGATCTGATCGCAGCCGACGCCGGTGTGGCGGTCGGCCAGCTGCGCGGCCAGTTCAGGCGTGGGCGGCGCGGTGCCGTCACGCAGGTCGATCACTACGAAATCATTGCCCGCGCCATGCATCTTGCTGAAGCGCAGGGCCCTGGAACCGGCCTTACTCATTCCCGCTGCCCGCCTTCTTCGCAGGCGCAGGCGCCGGTTGCGTGGTCGGTGCAGCCGGGTCCACGGTCGTGGCCGGGGTGCCGCTGCCTTCGGTCTGCGCCGGGGTCGCTTCGGTAGCGGGCTCGGCAACCGGCTCGACGGTTTCTTCCACCGGCACCGGCTTCTGCGGCAGTACCAGCGGGCCCTTGTTGCCGCAGGCGGCGAGGAGCAGCAGCGAGGCCGCTGCCAGCGGAATCAGGAGGGTGTTTCGATGGGGGATGTTCATGCCCCGAGTATAGCCATTGGCGGCTGAGCGGTTGGTAGAGTCGACTACCGCGCGCAGCGCGGGGTTTCGCGGCCGTTGGAAGAGCAGTCGAGTAACAGTCGGCGCTACCCCCTGACCGCCCCCACGGGCCGCCCAGGGCGGGCCATGTTCAGCCTTCCGGCGGTGGCAACGGACGGGTCCACAGCCAGATCGCCACCACGGTCATGCTGCCGATCGAGAACCACTTCACCCAGGCAATCGGCACGCACCACAGCATGATGCCAGCGCATGCCGCCATGGTGATCGTGGCCATCCACTTGCCGTAGCGGCTGACAGCACCGTGCGCCTGCCAGTTGGCGATGGCCGGGCCGAAGCGCGGGTGCTGCAGCAGCCAGGTATGCAGGCGCTCGGAACCGCGCGAGGCGGCCCAGGCCGAAATCAGGATGAATACGGTGGTCGGCAGACCCGGCACGAAGATGCCGACGATGCCGGTGCCGAGGCTGGCATACGCCAGCAGCCACCATGCCCAGCGGAAACGCACCACGCGCGGTGGCGTGGCGCTATCGCGCGGTGCAGATGGTTCGGGCAGGCTCATGGCCGCAAGGATACCGGTTCGGGGTGCCAGGCTACGCCCGGCCCCCCTGTGCCATTACGGCTGGGCGATGCCCAGCTGCTGCAGCACGAACGCGTACGACTCGGACAGCTCGCGGTAGCGCTGGAAGCGCCCGGACTTGCCGCCGTGGCCGGCTTCCATGTTGGTGCGGAACAGGATCGGGTAGTGGCCGGTGTTGTCGTCACGCAGCTTGGCCACCCACTTGGCCGGCTCCCAGTACTGCACCTGCGAATCCCACAGGCCGGTGCCCACGAACAGCGCCGGGTAGGCCTGCCTGCTGACGTTGTCGTAGGGCGAGTAGGACAGCATGTAGTCGTAGTACGGCTTCTGCTCCGGATTGCCCCACTCGTCGTACTCGTTGGTGGTCAACGGGATGGTCGGGTCGAGCATGGTGGTGACCACATCGACGAACGGCACCTGCGCCACCATCACGCGGTAGTCCTGCGGCGCCTGGTTGGCCACCGCGCCCATCAGCAGGCCACCGGCGCTGCCGCCGGAGGCGGCCACGCGATCCTTCGCCGCCCAGCCCTGCGCCACCAGGCCACGGGTGACGTCGATGAAGTCGTTGAAAGTGTTCTGCTTGTGCAGCAGTTTGCCGTTCTCGTACCAGTCGCGGCCCATCTCCTGGCCACCACGGATGTGGGCGATGGCATACACCACGCCTCGGTCGAGCAGGCTCACCGCGGTCTGGTTGAAGTACGGATCCATCGACATGCCGTAGCTGCCATACGCGTACTGGAACAGCGCGCCCTTGCCGTCCTTCTGGTAGCCCTTGCGGTAGACCAGCGACACCGGCACCTTCACGCCATCGCGCGCGGTGATCCAGACGCGGTCGGTTTCGTACTTCGAGGCGTCATAGCCGATCACCGGCTGCACCTTCAGCTGGCGGCGCTCACCGGTGGCGGTGTTCAGTTCGAACACGGTGGTCGGGGTCGTCATCGAGGTGTAGACGTAGCGCAGCCACGGCGTACCGGCCTCGGTGTTGTCGCCCAGGCCCATCGAATAGGCCGGCTCATCAGCCTTCACGTAGTCGCTGCGGCCATCCTTGAACAGCAGGCGGATGCGCTCCAGGCCTTCGGAACGTTCGGCGATGGCGGTGTACGCATCGAACAGCTCGAAGCCTTCGATGAACACCGCATCGTCGTGCGCGATCCAGTCCTTCCACTGCGCACGCGAGGTGGCATCGGTCGGTGCGGTGACCAGCTTGAAGTTCTTCGCACCATCGTTGGTGCGGATCACCCAGCGGCCATCGTAGTGGTCGGCGTCGTACTCCACATCGCGCTGGCGCGGGGCCAGCACGGTGAACGTGGTCGGGTCGCTGGCCGGCGCGTAACGCTCTTCCGAGGACACGGTGCTGTGCACGCCGATGGTAATGAAGCGATCGTCGCGGGTGCGGCCGATGCCCATGTAGAAGCTGTCGTCCTTCTCTTCGTAGACGACGGTGTCGGCGCTGGCCGGGGTGCCCAGCACGTGCTTCTTCACGCGCACGGTCAGCAGCGTTTCCGGATCGTTCTCGACGTACAGCACCGTGCGGTTGTCGTCAGCCCAGACCAGGTCGCCGGAGCTGCCGGTGATCACGTCGGGCAGCACCTGGCCGGTGCGCAGGTCCTTGAAGCGGATCGTGTACTGGCGGCGGCCCACATCATCATCGGCCCAGGCCAGCAGCTGGTTGTCCTGGCTCACTTCCATCGAGCCGACGCTGAAGTAGCCCTTGCCGGCAGCCATCGTGTTGACGTCCAGCAGGATCTCTTCGGCCGCGTCCATGCTGCCCTTGCGGCGGGCGTGGATCGGGTAGTCCTGGCCGGTCTCGAAGCGGCTGTAGTACCAGTAGCCGCGCTCGCGCGCCGGCACGCTGGAATCGTCCTGCTTGATGCGGCCGACGATCTCCTTGTACAGGGTGTCTTCCAGCGGCTTGAGCGGCGCCAGCAGCTGGTCGGCATAGGCATTCTCGGCCTGCAGGTAGGCCAGCATGTCCTTGTTCTCGCGCTTGTCGTCGCGCAGCCAGTAATAGTCGTCGTTGCGGGTGGCGCCGAACGGCGCCTTGACCACGTGCGGGTGCTTGGCGGCATCCGGCGGAACGGGCGGGATGGCGGCGGTAACGGTGCTGGTCATCAGGCTGGCAAGCAACAGGCAGAGGGTGGATTTCATGAGATAAGGGTCCTGGTGCGGTTACGCAATGGCGTCCGTGGCGTAGGTAGAGTCGAGCTTGCTCGACTGACCGCAACTGCAGTCGAGCAAGCTCGACTCTACCACCGCTGCGGCGCACCCTTGCTGCCCGGCGTACCATGGACACATGAGTACCCTGCCCCACACGCCGGGCTACAGCCGGCGCAGCCATGAAATCGCTCCGTTCCACGTGATGTCCCTGCTGGCCCGCGCGCAGGCGCTGGAACAGGCCGGCCATGATGTGATCCACCTGGAAATCGGTGAGCCGGACTTCACCACGGCAGAACCGGTCGTGCGTGCCGGCCAGGCCGCATTGGCCGCCGGCCATACCCGCTACACCGCCGCACGTGGCCTGCCAGCCCTGCGCCAGGCGATCAGCGGCTTCTATCGCAGCCACTATGGGCTGGACATCAACCCCGAACGCATCCTGGTCACCCCCGGTGGCTCCGGTGCGCTGCTGCTGGCCAGCAGCCTGCTGGTCGACCCGGGCCGCCACTGGCTGCTGGCCGACCCCGGCTATCCCTGCAACCGCCACTTCCTGCGCCTGGTGGAAGGCGGCGCGCAGCTGGTGCCGGTGGGGCCTGACACGGCCTATCAGCTCACCCCCTCGCTGGTGCAGCAGCACTGGAACGCCGACAGCGTCGGCGCGCTGGTGGCATCACCGGCCAATCCGACCGGCACCGTGCTGTCGGCCGACGAACTGGCGGCGCTGTCCAAGACGCTGCACGCCCGCGGCGGCCACCTGGTGGTGGACGAGATCTACCACGGCCTGACCTATGGCCTGGATGCGCCCAGCGTCCTGCAGGTGGATGACAGCGCCTTCGTGCTGAACAGCTTCTCCAAGTACTTCGGCATGACCGGCTGGCGGCTCGGCTGGCTGGTGGCACCGCCGGCGGCCGTGCCTGATCTGGAGAAGCTGGCGCAGAACCTGTACATCAGCGCGTCAAGCATCGCCCAGCACGCGGCCCTGGCGTGTTTCAGCGAGGCGTCCATGGCGATCTTCGAGCAACGCCGCGAAGCGTTCCGCCAGCGCCGCGACTTCCTGTTGCCCGCGCTGCGCGAGCTGGGTTTCCGCATCGAAATCGAGCCGCAGGGTGCGTTCTACCTGTACGCCGATGTCAGCGCATTCACCGACGACGCGCAGGCATTCTGCGCGCACTTCCTGGAAACCGAGCACGTGGCATTCACCCCCGGGCTGGATTTCGGCTTCCATCGCGCCAACCAGCATGTGCGGCTGGCGTACACGCAAGAAGTGCCGCGGCTGCAGGAGGCGGTGGCGCGGATCGCGCGGGGATTGAAGCGCTGGAACGGCTGATAGTCCGCGCGAACGGCATCCACGCATGGCGTTCATGGGTAGATCCACGCCATGCGTGGATAGGTGGAACCCAAAGGAAAACGCCGCCCTGAGGCGGCGTTTTCCGTTCTGCTTACTTGCCGCCCAACCGCTCCCACAGGAAGCTGTAGGCCAGCGCCGACATGTGCGCGGCCTGCGCGTTGTTGGCTGCGCCGCCGTGGCCACCTTCGATGTTCTCGTAGTAGGTCACGTCCTTGCCGGCGTCGATCATCTTCGCCGCCATCTTGCGCGCATGGCCCGGATGCACGCGGTCATCGCGGGTGGAGGTGGTGAACAGCACCGGCGGGTAGTTCTTCTTCGCGTCGAACAGGTGGTACGGCGAGAAGGTCTTGATGAAGTCCCAGTCACTGGTGTCCGGGTTGCCGTACTCGGCCATCCACGACGCACCGGCCAGCAGGTGGCTGTAGCGCTTCATGTCCAGCAGCGGCACCTGCACGACCACTGCGCCGAACAGTTCCGGGTACTGGGTCAGCATGTTGCCGGTCAGCAGGCCACCGTTGCTGCCGCCCTGCACGCCCAGGTGCTTGGCGGTGGTGATCTTGCGCTTGACCAGATCGCGTGCCACTGCGGCCATGTCTTCATAGGCCTTGTGACGGTTCTGCTTCAGCGCCGCCTGGTGCCAGCGCGGGCCGTACTCGCCGCCACCACGGATGTTGGCAACGACGTACACACCGCCCTTCTCCAGCCAGGCGCGGCCCATGCCACCGGAATAGTTCGGCGTCAGCGAGATCTCGAAACCACCGTAGCCGTACAGCAGGGTCGGATTGGAGCCGTCCAGCTTCATCGCCTTGTCGTGCACCACGAAGTACGGCACGCGGGTACCGTCCTTGCTGGTGGCGAAGTGCTGCTCGATCACCTTGCCCTTGGCATCGAAGAAGGCCGGCATGGTCTTCAGCGTTTCCGGCGCTTGGCCGATTTCGGCCAGTGCCAGCGTGGTCGGGGTCAGGTAGTCGGTGGCGGTCAGCCACACCGCGTCGCTGTCGTTGCTGTCCACTGCGGCCACGCCCAGCGTGCCGAAGGCAGGCGCGCCGACGAAGCGGCTGGTCTGCCAGCCATCGGCACCCGGGGTCAGCACCGACAGCCGGTTCTTGACGTCGTCCAGCACGTTCAGCACCAGATGGCTCTTGGTCCAGGTGGCGCTGGCCAGCGAGGTGGTCGCGGTCGGGGTGAACAGCACCTCGAAGTCGCGCTTGCCGGCCAGGAAATCATCCAGCTTGGTGGCCAGCAGCGAACCGGAGGCATAGGTCTTGCCGCCCACGGTCCACGGGTCGCGCAGTTCCAGGGTCAGCCACTGCTTGTGCAGGCCCTTCTCGGCCGAGTTCGGCGCATCGATCTTGGTCAGCGTGCCATCGTCGCCACGCAGGTAGATCTCGTTGTTGTAGAAGGCCAGGGTGCGGCTGACCAGGTTGCGCTCGAAACCCGGGGTGTCATCGTGCATCGCCGCGATGTACATGTCTTCCGGCTTGCCTTCGTACACCAGGGTGGCCGAGGTCATCGGCGTGCCACGCTTCCACAGCTTGGCCACGCGCGGGTAGCCCGACGTGGTCATCGAGCCGGCACCGAAGTCGGTGTAGACAAACACGGCATCGCGGTCGACCCAGTTCAGGCCGCCCTTGGACTCGGGACGGAAGAAGCCATCCTTGATCCAGGTCTTGTTGGCCAGGTCGAACTCGCGGGTGACGTCGGCATCCGCACCGCCACGCGACAGCGCGATCAGGCAGCGGCTGTAGTCCGGGCGCAGGCAGTCGGCACCATGCCAGACCCAGTTCTCACCTTCGGCCTTGTTCAACGCATCCAGATCGAGCACGGTCTCCCACTGCGGCGAGGCCTTGCGGTATTCGGCCAGCGTGGTGCGCCGCCACAGGCCGCGCTCGTGCTGCTGGTCCTTCCAGAAGTTGTAGTAGTAGTCGCCGATCTTCTGCACGGCGGGAATCTTGGCATCGGAGTCGAGCACCTCGCGGATGCTGGCCTCCATCTGCTTGAAGACCGGGCTCTGCGCCAGGCGCGCCTCGGACTTGGCGTTCTGTTCCTTGACCCAGGTCAGCGGCTTGTCGCCGGTGACGTCTTCGAGCCAGGCATAACGGTCGGTGTCTTCAGCGGCCACGGCGGTCCCCACCGAGGCAGCGGTCATCATGCCAGCCAGCAGGCAGGCGGAAGCGAGTCGTGACATTGCAGCTCCAGGCAGTCATAAGCCGTGGAACGCTAGCATGGATCGCTGCGGCCGCCCCCGTGTCGAAGGTCAGGCCGTGGTGGGCGAGCCGCGACGGCCACGCACCGCCCCACCGCTGCGGCGGCGGGCCTGTCCACCGGTACGACGCGCCAGTCGCAGCCACGACAGGCGCGGCAACGGGAAGCGCAGCAGCGCCCACCAGGCCACCAGCGGCATGCCCACCAGCCACATCGGCAACCAACCGAGCCAGGCGTTGCTGCCGCGCGCGGCTGGCCAGACCAGGACCAGCGCCACACCGGCCAGGGCCAGCTGCTGCACGGTGCGCAGCAGGTGCGGGTGGGCACGTTCGACGCTGACGCGTTCAGCTGCAGGGCGACGGACGGAACGTATGTTCATGGGGCTTCTCCGGTGGACAATGCAACGCAGCTTGGACAAGGCCCTTCTCACAGGTTGCGACACCATTGACGGATCGCGCACGCTCAGTCGACCATGCTCAGGCAAAGCCCTCCTGAGCCCGCTCCCGCATGACTTCGATCCGCCCGCTCTGCGCCGTGCTGTTGGCCCTGTCCCTGGCGGCCCCCGCCGTGGCCGCCAGTGAGCCGCCATCGCCCCGTGCCAGCGCCCTGCGCGCGGCCGACCCGGACGCGCCGATCGACCTGAAGCGTTTCATGGGTACCTGGTATGTGATCGGCCGCGTGCCGAATTTCATCGAACGTGGCCATGTAGCCAGCGTCAACGAGTACGAACTCCGCGACGAGCACAAGGTCGGCATCACCTACCGCTATCGCGATGGCTTCGGCGAACCGCTGCAGGAAGTCCGCGCGCGCGCCAGCGTCGATCCGGACAGCGGCAACCACGGCTGGCGCACCTGGTTCTACCGCGTCGTGCCTACGCACTCGAGAGTGCTGGAAGTGGCGCCGGACTACTCGTGGGCGCTGATCGGCTACCCGGGCCGTGAAATGGCCTGGATCTTCTCGCGTACGCCGGACATGGACAAAGCCCTGTACAAGGAGCTGGCCGAGCGCCTGCGTGACGAGTACGGGGTGAACACCGACAAGCTCAAGCGCGTGCCGCAGCACCCTGAGCAGGTCGGCAAGCTGGGCTACGAAGTACCGAACGTGCGTTGACTGGGCCTGCGCGCGCCGATTGGATCCACACGGCCGGTGTTCACGCTGCCCGCGGCTGCACTCGTCGCTCGATCTCGTTGCGCGTTGGTAATGTCTTGAGATCGTAAGCCGCCTGCATCGCAAGCCAGGATGCGGCATCCCCACCGAAATGCCGCGCCAGCCGCGCGGCCGTGTCCGCCGAGATGCCGCGTTCGCCATGCACGATGGCGTGCAGCCGCGTTGCGGGAACGTCCAAGGCCCTTGCAAGCGCGTTCACGCTCAACGCAAGCGGCAGCAGGAACTCTTCGCGCAGGATCTCGCCAGGATGAATGGCGCGCATGCCGTTGTGGGGATGCTTCATGGCGGCACCTCAGTGGTAGTCAACAATTTCCACGGCATCGGCGCCGTTGTCGGTCCAGGTAAAGCAGAGTCGCCACTGATCGTTGATTCGAAGGCTGTACTGCCCCTTCCGGTCACCTGACAGTGCTTCGAGCCGGTTTCCGGGCGGGCTGCGCAGGAACGCCAACGTCTGCGCCGAGTCGAGCAGTTGGAGTTTTCGTTCGGCAGCGCGTCGTATCGGGCGCCAGGCGCGAGCGCAGGTTCCTTCAAACAGGGCACGGGTCTGCTTGCAGCGGAATGAACGAATCATTCCGCTCAGCGTATTACGCCAAACGGAACATACCAAGTAATGGGACGTGCTGCCAGTCCCAGTCTGGCGATATTGATTCCTGATCGGCCTGAGCGGTTCCAAAGGCGAACGCTATTGGGCCGCCGGGTGAACATCCCGATGGTGCCGGCCGCTGGCCGGCAAACCCACCACATCCGGGCGCATCGCGAGTCTGCCGGCCATGGGCCGGCCCTACGTGATGCGCCCGGGGCGCCTCGTCATTTGCGGCTGTAATGCGCGACCAGGCGGTCGCCGAGCATCTGCAGCAGCTGCACCAGGACCAGCAGCAGGACCACGGTGACCAGGGCCACGTCGGTGTGCGAGCGCTGGTAGCCATCGCGGAAGGCCAGGTCGCCGAGGCCACCGGAACCAATCGCACCGCCCATCGCGGTGAAGCCGATCAGCGCCACGGTGGTGACCGTTGCGCCAGCGATCAGGCCCGGACGCGCCTCCGGCAGCAGCACGCGGGTGACCAGCTGCCAGGTGGTGGCACCCATCGACTGGGTCGCTTCGATCACGCCACGGTCCACTTCGCGCAGCGCGGTCTCGACCAGGCGCGCGTAGAACGGCGCGGCACCGATCACCAGCGGCACGATCGCGCCGCGCACACCCAGCGACGTCCCCATCAGGAACAGCGTGACCGGGATCAGCACGATCATCAGGATGATGAAAGGCACCGAGCGCAGCAGGTTCACCACCAGCGCCAGCACGCCATACGCGAATGGCCGGCGCTTCATCTGCGGTGCGCCGAACAGGTACAGCAGCACGCCCAGGGGCAGGCCGATGGCCAGCGTCAGCGGCAGCGAACCGAGCAGCATCAGCAGGGTGTCGATGGTGGCCTGGCCGATGTCGGCCCACTTGCCCGCATCCAGGTGGCGGAAGAAGCCGCCGGCAGTGGCGATGATCATCGACGCAGTTCCTCAACATGCACGCCGGCGGCCACGAACGCGGCCTGCGCAGCGGACTGGTCACCGCCCACCAGGGCGACCACCAGCTGGCCATACGGGGTGTCCTTGATCCGGTCGATACGGCCGGACAGGATGTTGTAGTCGACCCCGGTCTGCCGCGCGACGCTGCCGAGCAGGGGTTCGTAGGTGTCTCCGCCAAGGAAGGTCAGGCGCACGATGCGGCCACCGACGGCATCGAAATCGCGGTGCAGCGCACCTTCGTCCACCTGCTCCGATTCACTCACGAAACGGCGCGTGGTCGGGTGCTGCGGGTGCAGGAACACGCGGGTGACCGGTCCGGTCTCGACCATCTGGCCAGCATCCAGGACGGCGACGCGGTCGCAGACGCGGCGGATCACGTCCATCTCGTGGGTGATCAGCACAATCGTCAGGCCGAGCTCGCGATTGATCTTCGACAGCAGCGACAGCACCGAGGCGGTGGTCTGCGGGTCGAGCGCACTGGTGGCCTCGTCGCACAGCAGGATCTGCGGGCGGGTGGCCAGCGCGCGGGCGATGCCGACGCGCTGTTTCTGGCCACCGGACAGCTGTGCCGGGTACTTCTGCGCATGCGCCTCCAGGCCCACGGTCTGCAGCAGCTCGGCCACGCGCGCGTCGATCTCCGCCTTCGGCATGCCAGCCAGCTCCAGCGGGAAGGCGACGTTGCCGGCCACCGTGCGCGACGACAGCAGATTGAAGTGCTGGAAGATCATGCCGATGCGCCGGCGCAGTGCGCGCAGGCCGTCCGCGTCCAGTGCGGTGACATCCTCGCCACCGATCAGCAGGCGACCACCGCTGGGTTCTTCCAGGCGGTTGATCATGCGGATCAGGGTCGACTTGCCGGCACCGGAATGGCCGATGATGCCGAATACCTCACCGGCCTCGATGGTCAGGTCCAGCGGTTGCAGCGCGCTGACTGCGCGGCCGGCAACGGCATAGGATTTGTGCAGGCGCTGGAACTCGATCACGGGCGTGGCTCACCGGCTGGGTGACGGAAGGGGGCGTGCAGCCTACCAGCGCAGGCGGTCGCGCGCCCGCGCCATGGGCCAGAATGTTATTCCTTTTGGTTCTAAGCCGCTTTCCCCGGTAGTGCTGACCGCTGGCCTGCACCTGCAGCGGTCCCTCCGGCGCAAGGGGTTGCCGGCCAGCAGCCCGCACTCCCCCGGCTCAGGGATGGTCCAGCGGCTTCGGCGGTTCCTGCCGGTTCACCCGCTCACGGTGCAGCAGGTACAGGCCCGAGGCGACGATGATCGCCGCACCCACCCAGGTATAGCTGTCGGGCAGCTGGCCCCAGAACGCCAGATCCCAGCCGATCACCCAGACCAGGCCGCTGTACTCCAGCGGTGCGATCATCGAGGCCTCGCCCAGCTGGAAGGCCTTGGTCAGGGCGATCTGGCCCAGCGCCCCGGCCAGACCCATGCCGGCGATAAGCGGCGCATGCGCCAATTGCAGAGGTACCCAGCCGGGAATGGCCAGCAGGCCGGCGCCGATGGCCATGATGACCAGGAACCAGACCACCATCGACTGCGAGGTATCGGTGCGGGTCAGCAGGCTGACCGTGATCGCAGCCACGGCATAGGCCGTTGCCGCCGCCAGCACCATCAGGCCGGGCACCGAAATGAAGCCGTCCACACCCGGCCGCAGCACCACCAGCACGCCCACCAGGCCGATGCCGATGGCGACCCAGCGCCGCGGCCCGACGCGCTCGCCCAGCAACGGCACCGAGAGCGCGGCGATCAGCAGCGGGGCAACGAAATAGATGGTGTAGGCAGTGGACAGCGGCAGGTCGCGCAGGGCGAACACGAAGCAGCCGATCATCGCCATGCCCAGCCCGCCACGCAGCAGGTGCAGGCCCCAGCGGCGCGGCACCAGCGAACGCGGGCCAGCGCTGACCAGCACCCAGACCAGCACGAACGGCAACGAGGCCGCACCACGCAGGAAGGTCACTTCCAGCGTGGGATAGCTGGCCGACAGCTGCTTCATGCCGGCGTCCATCAGCGAGAAGCAGGCGACCGCAGCGACCATCCAGGCCACCGCACGCGAAGGGGAGCGTTGCAGGTTCATGGCCCATTATCGCCGACCGCACCGGATTGTAGAGTCGGGCCATGCTCGACTGGCCGTCTTGTAGAGTCGAGCCATGCTCGACTGCTCTTAACAAAGCAGCCGAGCATGGCTCGGCTCTACAGAAGGGCGGCAGCCGAGCATGGCTCGACTCCACGCAAAGCGGGCATGCGGGCCGGCGCGATAGAATGGCCGCCACTGAATTCTGCGGAGCCTCGCCCATGCCTTCCTTCGACGTCGTGTCCGAAGTCGACACCCACGAGCTGACCAACGCCATCGACCAGGCCAACCGCGAACTGGCCACCCGTTTCGACTTCAAGGGCGTGGACGCCAAGTTCGAGCGCGATGGCGATGTCATCAACCAGACTGCGCCGACCGAGTTCCAGCTCAAGCAGATGAACGACATCCTGCGTGCACGCCTGGCCGCGCGCGGCATCGACGTGCTCAGCCTGGAGTTCGGCGACATCGAGACCAACCTGGCCCAGGCCCGGCAGAAGATCACCGTCAAGCAGGGCATCGAGCAGAAGATCGCCAAGAAGATCGCGGCGGCACTGAAGGACGCCAAGCTGAAGGTGGAAAGCCAGATCAACGGCGACAAGCTGCGCGTGCAGGGCAAGAAGCGCGATGACCTGCAGGACGCCATTGCCGTACTCAAGGCCGGCAAGTTCGAGCTGCCGCTGCAGTTCAACAATTTCCGCGACTGATGCCCCGCCGGGCCATGCCCGGCGGACTACGCGGTCAATCGCGCAGCAGCTTGTACAGCGTGGTGCGCGAGATCCCCAACTGGCGCGCGGCCAGGCTGAGGTTGCCGTCAGCGGCCTGGGCCGCGCGGCACGCGGCCTCACGCTGCTGGTCACGCAGCAGCGGCGCGACCGGATCTGCCGGGGTGCTCCGCTGAGCAGACCGATGCGCCCCGCCCCGCGGCCCCTGCAGACGCTGCAGGTAGACCGCGCTGCCCTCGCCCAACCGGACCCGATGCGCTGCGCCCGGTTGCAGCAGGCGACGCCGTTGCGCCGCACTGGCGCCAGCAAACAGCGCCTCCAGATCCAGCAGCGGCAACGGCCCCCGCCGTGGCAGGCCCAGCAGGCGCCGTGCAACGCGGTTGGCTGCACGCAGCTGGCCATCCTCCTGCACCGCCAGCAGTCCCTGCAGCGGTGACGCCAGCCAGCGCGGATCATGTTGCACAGCCAGCAGGTGCACGTCGGTGAGACTGTGGAACAAGCGATTTTCGCTGGCCAGCGCAGCCTGCCGGAAATAGCCCTGCAGCAGGGCCGGATCTCGCTCGCCAAGACCGGTGATGTCGATCACCCCGCAGACCCGGCCGTCGAGATCGTGCAGTGGCTCGCTCAGGCAGAACACCGGCGCGAACCGCTGCAGGTAGTGTTCGTTGCCGCGCACCAGTGCCGGCACGTCGTCAGCCAGGCTGACCGCCGGCGCGGTGGTGCCGATCTCGGTCTCGCCCAGCTGTCGCCCGACCTGGATCGGCCGCAGCAGGGGCGCATCTTCCAGGCCGTGGGCCTGCTGCGCGATCACCATGCCGTCGCGGTTGGCGCAGAACATCGTCCAGCCACGCCCACCGAAGGCCGCCCAGAGCTGTTCCAGCTCCGGCTGCACGCAACGTGCCAGGCGCCGGTCATCGGGATGCGGGAGACGCTGTCCGCGCCCCAGCAGCGGTCGATAGTCCGGCTCCTGCCCCGGTTGCAGGCCCGCCGCGCGCGAACGCAGCCATGACTGCTGCAGCGGCAGCGGCAACACGCCCAATGAGCGCGCATCGCCCTCGGCGAAAGCGGCACGTGCCGCCACCAGTTGTTGCTGCCCGACTGTCGTGGCCATCATGAATGCAGCGTACACCCGCCAGCGGCAACGCCATGTTACGTCTCCACAACGGAGCGTTTCCGTTTCAAGACGCGTTCAAACAAGGGGTCGGAGCCGCCTTCTCCTGGAAAACGGATCCGACCCCATGCCGGCCAGCGGCCGGCGCTACCGACGGTGGACGTTACGCTGCGATGCGCAGCACCGGCTTCAGGGTGATGCCGCGGGTGCTGTCCTCCGCCGCCTGGTTGATCTGTTCCAGCGGATAGAACTTCACCAGCTTGTCGAACGGGAAGCGCCCCTGCTGGAACAGGGTCACCAGCTGCGGAATGAACACCTGCGGCACGCTGTCACCCTCGACGATGCCGCGGATGCTGCGTCCGCCGAGCAGCAGGTTGTTCACATCGAAACTGGCGGTGGTGCCCAGCTTCGGCGCACCGACCACGCCCATCATGCCCAGCCCCCCCAGCGCCTCGATGCCGGCGGACAGCACGTCCGGACGACCGGTCGATTCCAGCGCGAAGTCAGCACCTCCCCCCGTGATCGCGCGCACTGCCTCGACCACATCGGTCTCCCGGCTGTTGACCACGTGGGTGGCCCCCAGCTCCAGGGCAAGCTCCAGGCGCGAGGGCACCACGTCGATGGCGATGATGGTGGTGGCGCCAGCCACCTTGGCCGCCATCACCGCACTCAGGCCCACCGCGCCGGCACCATAGCTTGCAAAGCTGCTGCCCGACCGCACCTGCAGCGAGTTGAGCACCGCACCGGCACCGGTCTGGATGCCGCACCCCAGCGGGCCCAGCAGTTCCAGCGGCGCGTCGTCAGGTACCTTGATCGCATTGATCTCGCGGGCCAGCGCGAAGGTGGCAAACGAAGACTGCGCGAAGAAGTGGTCGTGCAGCGGCTGGCCCTGCGCATCGGTGATCGCGGTATGTCCGTGGCCATCATCGCCACCGAAGTTCAGTGCGAAGAAATCCCTGCAATAGGCACCGTGGCCGCCCCGGCACGGATTGCAGTGCCCACAGGCACCATAGGTCAGCACCACATGGTCGCCCACCTTGAGGTCGCGTACGTTGGGGCCAACCGCTTCCACGATGCCGGCACCTTCGTGGCCGAGCACCGCGGGCAAGGGCACCGGGTAGTACTGATCGCGCACGATCAGGTCGGTATGGCACAGGCCGGTGGCCACCACCTTCACCCGCACCTCATCGTCCTGCGGGCCGCGCAGCGTCGCCTGCTCGATGACGAAGGGCTGCTCCTTGCCGCGTACCACGGCGGCGGTGATCTCACGCGTTGCGTTGTTGTCGTTCATCGTGATGGTTCCTTCGATCAGATCGGGTAAGCGGGCGCTTCGCCCTTGACGGTCAACCACTGCCACTGGGTGAACTCCTCGCCGTTGGCCGGGCCACCGATGCTGGTGCCGTTGCCGGACGCGCCGACGCCGCCGAAGGGGTTGATCACCTCGTCATTCACGGTCTGGTCGTTGATGTGCAGCAGGCCGGTACGCAGGCGCTCGCCGATCTTCAGCGCGCGGCCGACATTGCTGGACACGATCGCCATCGACAGCCCGTACTCGCTGTCGTTGGCCAGGCGCACGGCTTCGTCGTCATCGTCGAACGGCACCACGACCGCTACCGGCGCGAAGATCTCCTCGTTGAAGGCCGGATTGTCGGCCGCAACATTGCCGAGCACGGTGGGCGCGAAGAACAGGTCCCGATGCGTGCCTCCCGCTTCCAGCGTGGCACCGGCCTGCACGGCCTGCTCGACCACGCGTGCGGCATGGTCGCGCTGGCCGGCATTGATCAGCGGGCCGATGGCCACGTCCTCACGTGCCGGGTCGCCCACCTTCAGCGCGTTGGCCTTGGCCACCAGTTTCTGCAGGAACGTGTCGTGGATCTTCCGGTGCACCAGCACGCGGCCGGTCGCCATGCAGATCTGGCCCTGGTGCAGGTAGACGCCCCACGCGGTGTTGGCCACCGCCAGATCCAGGTCTGCATCATCAAGGATGATCAACGAATTCTTGCCGCCCAGTTCCAGCGAGACCTTCTTCAGATGCCGGCCGGCCGCCTCTCCGACCTTGCGGCCAGCGGCGGTGGAACCGGTGAACTGGATCATCGCCACGTGCGGGTCACTGGTCAGTGCGGCCCCGACCGCGCCATCGCCGGGCAGCATGTGCAGCACGCCTGCCGGCAGGCCCGCCTGCTCGAACACGCGTGCGATCACCGCGCCGCCACATACCGCCGTACGCGGGTCCGGCTTGAGGACCACAGCGTTGCCCAGCGCAATCGCCGGGGCCACCGCGCGCATCGCCAGGTAGAGCGGAAAATTGAACGGCGAGATGACCCCGACCACGCCCAGCGGACGTCGGCGCGCCAGGTTCAGCCTGCCCGGTTCGGACGGCAGGATCTCACCTGTGCTGCGCGACGGCAGCGCCGCAGCTTCATGCAGTGCCTTGATGGTCACCTTGGCTTCGAAGCCCGCCTTCAGGCGGGTCGAGCCGCTTTCGCGCACCAGCCACTCGACCAGGGTCTCGATGTTTTCTTCGGCCAGACGCGCGGCCTTGCGCAGCACCTCGGCACGCTGTTCGTAGGGTGCCGCCGCCCACGCCTGCTGCGCCTGTGCAGCGGCGGCCGCCGAACGCGCGACCTGGGCCGGGTCGGCCAGACCGATCTCGCCGAGCTGCTGGCCGGTGGCCGGTTCAATCACCGGGTGCCGTTGTGGGGCAGCCTGCCAGTGGCCATCAAAGAAGGCGCCGGCCCAGAGGGCGTCCGGCAGCCACGGGAAAGATGCAGTCATGGGTGTCCTCCTGTGTCGTGCATCCATTCCACGCCTGTCGCCCCGGGCTGGCAATCGGCCATCCATCGGTAGCGCGCAACGGATTGAATCATCAGGAGTTTCCCGCTTCGCCACTGTCCAGTTCCTGCACAGTGGACAGCGCAGCACTGGCACACTGCCTACAATGGCGGCCCCGCCAGCCGACGTGCCCGCCATGACCGATTCCCACCTGCCCACCGATGACCCGATCGCCGCCACCCGCCTGTGGCTGGAGCGCATCGTCATCGGCCTGAACCTGTGCCCGTTCGCCAAGGCGGTGTACGTGAAGGACCAGGTCCGCATCGTGCTCAGCGATGCGACCACGCCGGAAGCGCTGGTTGAACAACTGGCCGAGGAGCTGGTGCTGCTGCGCGACACGCCGGCCGAGCAGATCGACACCACGCTGATCGTGCATCCGCAGGTGCTGACCGACTTCCTCGACTACAACGACTTCCTCGACAACGCCGACGCGGCCATCGAAGCGCTGGACCTGCAGGGCATCCTGCAGGTAGCCAGCTTCCACCCGGACTACCAGTTCGACGGCGTGGCCGCAGACGACGCCAGCAACTACACCAACCGCGCGCCCTTCCCCACCCTGCACCTGCTGCGCGAAGACAGCGTGGCGCGCGCGGTGGATGTCTATCCGGACCCGGACGTGATCGTCGAGCGCAACATCCAGACCCTGGACCGCATCGGTGTGGACGGCTGGCATCGTCGCCTGCGTGGGGACGACCTGTCATGAGCCGCGTGCCGCCGATTGCCGCATGGCCGGCCGCACCGCTGTCGGGCAAAGTGGTGTTGGTCACCGGCGGCGCCAACGGCATCGGTCGCGGTATTGCCCAGGCCGTGCTCGGTGCCGGTGGCCGCGTGCTGATCGGCGATCTGGATACGGAAGCCGGCCACGCCTGCCTGGCCGAATGGCAGCGCGATGACGATGCGGCGTTCCAGCCCTTGGACATCACCGACGAAGCCAGCGTGCGCGCGTTCATCGCCACGGCGGTGCAGCGGTTTGGCGGCATCGATGGCCTGGTCAACAATGCCGGCATCGCCGGTGCGCACGGTACGCCGCTGCAGGACATGGCGTGGGATGAGTGGCAGCGCCGCCTGTCCTCGCTGCATGGCGCCTTCCTTTGCAGCAAGCACGCGCTGCCCGTGCTGTCGGCCAGTGCCACCGGCACGATCATCAACATCGCTTCGACCCGTGCTTGGCAATCGGAGGCGCACAGCGAGGCCTATGCAGCGGCCAAGGGTGGGCTGGTGGCCTTCACCCATGCGCTGGCGATCAGCAGCGGCCCGGCGGTGCGGGTGAACAGCATCAGCCCCGGCTGGATCGGTACCACGGCCTGGCAGGCACCCTCGCGCCGCCACGAGCCCGATTACTCGGCCACCGACCACGCCCAGCATCCGGTCGGCCGGGTCGGCCGCCCTGAAGATATCGGTGCACTGGCGGTATATCTGCTGTCATCGCTGTCCGGTTTCACCACCGGCCAGGACTTCATCGTGGACGGCGGCATGACCCGGAAGATGATCTACGCCGAATGACCCGTCTTCGGTAGTGCCGGCCGCTGGCCGGCATGTGCGTGGATGGGGGCGACGTGCCAACCAAGGTTGGCACCTACCAGGGCATGTTCCAGTAGATCCACGCCATGCGTGGATGGCGGTGAAGTGCCAACCAAGGTTGGCACCTACCAAACGGTTTACGCCATGCCCGAGTGACGCAGCAGCGCATCGATCTGCGGTGCGCGCCCACGGAAGGCCTTGAAGTTTTCCGCCGCCGGACGGCTGCCACCGCGCGACAGGATCTCATCGCGGAAGCGTGCACCGGTTTCAGCCAGTGCCTGCGGCGCTTCCTCGAACGCGGCGTATGCATCGGCACTGAGCACTTCAGCCCACTTGTAGCTGTAGTAACCGGCCGCGTAGCCGCCGGCGAAGATATGGCTGAACTGGTGCGGGAAACGGTTCCAGACCGGCGGGTGGTTCACCGCCACCTCCGCACGCACGCGATCCAGCAGCGCCAGCACGCTGTCCTGCGCCGGTTCGAACTGGCTGTGCAGCAGCATGTCGAACAGGCCGAACTCCAGCTGGCGCACGGTCGCCATGCCGCTGTGGAAGTTGCGTGCTGCCAGCATGCGCTCGTACAGCCCGCGTGGCAGCGGCTCGCCACTGTCCACGTGCGCGGTCATGCCCTGCAGGTGGTCCCATTCCCAGCAGAAGTTCTCCATGAACTGGCTGGGCAGCTCCACCGCATCCCACTCCACGCCGTTGATGCCAGCCACGCCCAGCTCACCGATGCGGGTCAGCAGCTGGTGCAGGCCGTGGCCCATCTCATGGAACAGGGTGGTCACCTCGTTGTGACTGAAGGTGGCCGGCTTGCCGTTGGCACCGCGGCCGAAGTTGCACACCAGGTAGACCAGCGGCGTCTGGATGCTGCCATCGGCACGCTCGCGGCGGTTGCGGCAATCATCCATCCACGCACCACCACGCTTGCCCTCGCGCGCATACAGATCCAGATAGAACTGGCCGACCAGCGCGCCCTGCGCATCGACCAGACGGAAGAAGCGCACATCCTCGTGCCATACCGGCGCGCTGTCCTCCTGCACGCGCAGGCCGTACAGCTGCTCGATCACCGAGAACAGGCCGCCCAGCACCTTCGGTTCGGTGAAATACTGCTTCACTTCCTGCTCGGAATAGCTGTAGCGCGCCTGCTTGAGGCGGTCGGCGGCGAACGCCAGGTCCCAGGCCTGCAGGCTGTCGATGCCGAGCTGTTCGCGTGCGAACTGCTCCAGCTCGGCCCGATCCTTGGCGGCGAACGGCTTGGCGCGCGAGGCCAGGTCACGCAGGAAACCGAGCACCTCGGCCGGGTCCTGCGCCATCTTGGTCGCCACCGAATAATCGCCATACGAACCGAAGCCGAGCAGCGCCGCCAGTTCCGCGCGCAGGGCCAGGATGCGGTCGATGTTGCCGCTGTTGTCCAGCGCGTCGTCGCCGAATTCGGACGCACGCTGTGCACTGGCCCGGTACAGGATCTCGCGCAGGTCGCGGTCCTCGCCCCAGGTCTGCACCGGCAGGTAGCACGGCATCTGCAGGGTCAGTTTCCAGCCGGCCTTGCCGTCCTTCTGTGCTGCGGCATGTGCAGCGGCCTTCACGTCTTCCGGCACGCCCTTCAGTCGCGCTTCGTCCTCGATGATCAGCGACCACGCGTCGGTAGCGTCGAGCACGTTCTGCGAGAACTTCGCCGACAGCGCCGACAGCTCCTCCTTGATCGCCGCAAAGCGCTGCTGCGCCTCTGGCGCCAGCTCGGCACCACCGAGGCGGAAATCGCGCAGGGTGTTGTCCAGCACCTTGCGCTGGGCGTCGTCGAACGTCGCGGCCTCCGCGCTGGCAGCCAGTGCCTGGTACTGACGGTACAGCGCCAGGTTCTGGCCCAGCGCGCTGGCAAAGCGGGTCACCCGCGGCAGGTTGCTGTTGTAGGCCTCGCGCAGTTCCGGGGTGTTGACCACGCCCTGCAGGTGGCCGACCACCCCCCAGGCGCGCCACAGGCGCTCGGTGGCATCGTCAAGCGGGGCCACGAAGGTCTGCCAGCGCACCGGCTGCACCTGCTCGGCCGTGCTGACGGCGGCCTCGGCCTCGGCCAGCAGCACGTCCAGCGCCGGCGCCACGTGCTCGGGGCGGATGGCCTCGAAGCGCGGCAGGCCGGAAAAATCGAGCAGGGGGTTGGCAACGGTCACGGCAGATCTCCAGGGTACGGGCCCGGCAGGCGGGCAGCATGCAGGATATGGCGCTGGCAGGCGGGGCTGACAAGGGGGCACGGCCCGGCATTCACGTCGGCCTTACGGTCGCGCACCAAAGCTCTGGCTGCGGGGGAGTCCGCGGCGATACGCACCAAACGAGGCCCTACATGGAAGGTC
Source organism: Stenotrophomonas sp. GD03654 (assembly GCF_029845105.1). Taxonomy (NCBI): domain Bacteria; kingdom Pseudomonadati; phylum Pseudomonadota; class Gammaproteobacteria; order Lysobacterales; family Lysobacteraceae; genus Stenotrophomonas; species Stenotrophomonas sp. GD03654. Next base: position 47,288 of record NZ_JAOCLC010000012.1, read on the forward strand.
TGGCTGCAGTTGCATCCGCCTCACCGGCCCGGTCACTGGCATTGTCCGCCAGCCCGGCCGAACTGACCTGGATCGCCGCATTGTGCGATGCCAGCGACGACGCCCCACGTCACCTGCATCAGCTGCAGGCAGTGCTACAGCAGGGCGGCACGTTCAACGATGCCCAGGAGTGGTATCCGTTCGAAGTGGTCGAACGCGGCGCCAGCCAGCTGCGGCTGGGCCATGAGCGCGAGTTCGTGATCTGCGTGCTGCTGTGGCTGCAGGCGCTGGCCCAGGGACGCACCAGCATCCTGGACCCGGGCCTGCATCTGGATGATCGCGCGATGGACATCGAGGCATTGCCCGATGCGCTGCGCGATGCCGTGCTGGACGCGTTCACCGCAGCGGGATATTGAGACGCCCCGCCGATCGGGTAGAGTCGACTGTCAGTCGACTTTCGCGCGCAGCGCGGGATTTTCGCGACCTGGACGTAGAGCAGTCGACTAACAGTCGACTCTACCCAGCCGATGCACATCCGGCCGTGCGTTGCCGTGCTACAGCGCTTCCAGGCTGCACCACGGCAGTTCCGGCAGCCCCTGCCCGGCCACCGCTGCGGCCAGCTGTGCATCGGCACCGTCGACATCGATGCCCTGGCGCGCGTACCACGCCGGGTCGTAGTAGCTCTGCGCATAGCGCTCGCCGCTGTCGCACAGGATGCTGACGATGCTGCCCTGGTGGCCGGCCTCACGCATCCACTGCGCGGCCTGCAGCACGCCGATGAAATTGGTGCCGGTGGATCCGCCGACACGACGGCCGAGCTGGCGGCTGACATGGCGCATGGCGGCCAGGCTCAGCGCGTCGGGTACCTTCACCATCGCATCCACACTGGTCGGAATGAAGCTCGGCTCCACCCGCGGGCGGCCGATGCCTTCCACACGCGAACCACCACTGCAGGTCAGGCCACGCCAGTCCTGCTCACCGGCCACGGCGGCCTGGTAACCGTCGAAGAACACCGACACTTCCGGGTCCGCGCACAGGATGCGGGTGTCGTGCCGGCGGTAGCTGACATAGCGGCCCAGCGTCGCTGCGGTACCGCCGGTACCGGGGCTGCACACGATCCATTCCGGAACCGGGCTCGGCTCCTCGGCCATCTGCTTGAAGATGGACTCGGCAATGTTGTTGTTGGCCCGCCAGTCGGTCGCCCGCTCGGCATAGGTGAACTGGTCCATGAAGTGACCACCGGTTTCGCGGGCCAGCTTCTCCGATTCACCGTTGAGTTCGCAGGCGCGCTCGACCAGGTGGCAGCGGCCCCCGTGGAACTCGATGGCGGCAATCTTCTCCGGCGAGGTCGTGGCCGGGATCACCGCAATGAACGGCAGACCGAGCAGCCGCGCGAAGTAAGCTTCGGACACCGCGGTCGAGCCACTGGACGCCTCGATCACCGGCCGTCCTTCGCGCAACCAGCCGTTGGTCAACGCGTACAGGAACAGCGAGCGTGCCAGCCGGTGCTTGAGGCTGCCGGTGGGATGGCTCGACTCATCCTTCAGGTACACATCGATGCCCTCGAACCCGGGCAGCGCCAGCGGGATCAGATGGGTATCGGCGGAACGGTTGAAATCGGCTTCGATCTTGCGGATGGCCGCAGCCACCCAAGCGCGCTGGGACATGGAACGCCACTTCGGTGAGTACAGCCGCGCATTCTACTCCGCCTGCAGGCCACAGGCGGGCACCGTGGTCCCCCCGCAACCACGGTGCCCTCCGCGTCAGATCTTGAAGTCGTCGTACGCGATCCGCTCCTCCGTCACACCCAGCCGGCGCAGCAGCTGCCGGGTCGCTGCCAGCATCGGCGGTGGACCACACAGATAGAACTCGCACGCGGACAGGTCCGGGTGCTGCCGCAGCAGGTCCTCGTGGATGGCGTCATGCACCCGCCTGCCCTCCCCTTCCTGCGAGCACACCGGGTGCCAGCTGAAGTTCGCGTGCGCTGCCGCCAAGGCCTGCATCCGTGCCCCATAGGGACAGTCGCGAGGACTGCGGGCGCCGTACCAGTAATGAATGCGTTCATCGCCGCCCTCGGCCAGGCGCTGTTCGATCATCGCCCGCAGCGGTGCCATGCCGGCACCGGCGCCGATGAAGATCTTCTCCCGGGCCACACCGCTGAGCGCGAAATCGCCGAATGGTCCGCTGTAGCGGACGCGGTCTCCGGGCCGCAGGGTGTATAGATACGTGGAGCCCTTGCCCGGAGGATGCCGCTTTGCATCCTGCCAACCTGGACTGAACCGGGCCAGCAGCACCAACTGCCCATCCGCAGCGGCAACCGGCATCGCCAGCGAGTACGAGCGCCGAACGGCGGCCTTGTTGTGCAGGGTCGCCGGCAACGGCAGCGGCCCCCAATCCAGGCGATGCTCGTCCGGGTGCCAGAGTGCGCTGCGCGGTACGTCATATTCGGGTACGTGCACCTGCAGATAGCAACCCGGTTGGTACAGCGTGTCGGCTGCATTATCAGGGCGCAGGTGGACCTCGCGCAGGAACGGCGTCACCGCCTCGACCCGTTCCACGGTTGCCCAATGTTCGGTCCACAGGCTCGGACCGCCGGCGACTTCGATCTCCAGATCCGAGTCCACCGGCAGATTGCAGGCCAACCGGCATCCCACCTTCAAGCGCGATCCGGCCAGATGTGCACGATCCGCAGCAGTAGGTACACCCGCATCCCCTCGAACCCGCACTTCGCACAAGCCACAGCTCTGGCCGCCGCCACAGTTGGAAGGCAGGTTCACGCCCTCGCGTGCCAGCGCCAGATAGACACTGTCACCACGGGCCGCGGCGACAGTGCGCAGATGGACACCGCCCTGCGCAAATACCCTCAACTGCCGATGACCGCGCCACCGCCGCGGAACGAACTCGTGCAGGCGGAAGCTCGCCAGCAGGAGCCAGACCCCGCTCAAGGCCATCCATAGCCCCCCTACTCCCATGCCGACTACCAACGGATTGTTGAAGTTCACCCGTGCGGCGTAGTCCATGATGTGCAGCATCCAGAACACGTCGAACAACCGCCACGTTGCAGTACGGTGCTCCAGCACCTGGCCACTGTCGGCGGAGACGTAGATCGTGGTGTCCTGTGCATCGGCGAAGTCCACCCGCCAGACTGGATCGGGGTGGGCCCGGGTTTCCAGGCTGTGCGGCAGATGTACCGGCGCAGCCGCTGCTCCTTCGCCGCGATAGGCGGCCTGCGCCACACGCAGGGCGATTGCCGGATCGATGATGATGCGCCGGCCATCACGCGCGTCGATCACTTCGGTTCCTTGCGGCGACTGCAAGCGATACACCGGCTGCTGCAGCAGCCAACCACTGTCCAGGGTCGCCGTCGACCGCCCTGCAGCACGAAGCGCATCGACCGGCGACACGGTGCCCGCCGGCCAGGCCGGTGCTTCCAACGGCCCCGCCCGTTGCGACGTGCCAGCGATCCGATCCGGGTCGAGCAGGCTCATGCCCAGCCCGCTGCCAAGCCAGACCAGGAACTGCAGCCCGACCAGCACTCCGATCCATTTGTGCATTCGGCGCAACCAGGGCGTCATGCGCGCCTCCTCTGGCCAAAGCTGTAGAACAGCAACCACAGGCCACTGAGCCCGAACCCGAGCCCGATCACTGATGCGGCACGCAGCAGGGTGTTGTTGACGTCGGTGCGATGCTCGTAGTCCATGATGTGGAACATCCACAGGAAATCGAACCAGCGCCATAGGCTGTGCCGGCGCGCCAGCAGTTCGCCACTGTCCGGTGACAGGTACAGCGTGGTGCTTCCACGATCAGCGAAATGGATCGCCCACATCGGTACTGGCCGGGTCTTCACCTCGGAAGGTGCATCGATCAGCCAGTCGACCCGCGCGACCTTGCCCGTGCCCTGGTACAGCGACTGCGCCAGCGCGACGGCCGCCGCGCGGTCCAGCCGCGGCAGGCGCTCTCCACTGACGGCATCGACCAGGAAGCGCTCCTTTCCGCGCCTGACGTCATAGACCTCACGCTCCAGCACCTTTTTGAGGCGGAACGACTGCAGCCCCGGATAGCGCGTGACCAGCACATCGGCGCCGACACGCTCACGCTGAGGTGTCAACGATTCGCCACGCACATGAGCGAGGTGATCGCCATGGATCACCTCCAGCGGCACCACGGTCATGTAGACACCACTGAGCATCCACAGCAATGCCTGCACACCGATCACCAGGCCGATCCACTTGTGGGCGCGACGCGCCCAGAATGCGGGTTTCATCTACTTCTTCTCCCTTGCAGGGCGCCCCGCCGCAGACGGCGGGGCGCTGCGTTCACCAGCGATAGCCAATGCGTGCGTACCAGCGACGACCCAGCAGGTCGTACGTCATGGTGTCGGTGTTGGCGTCGGTGTAGCTCTGGATGAAAGGCGCGGAACGATCGAATACGTTGTCCACGCCGATCGCCACATCCAGTGCCTTGCTGACCGCATACCTGAGCTGGAGGTTGTGATAGAACACCGAAGGCGCATGATCACCAATATCACCGCGTGCAGCATTGATGTCGTCGGCCCGGCCGATGTACTGGGTGGTCCAGGTGCCTGACCATTGCCCGCGTGCGGCGTTCAGCGACAGCAGACCGCGCCAGCGGGCATAGCTGCCACGACCGCCGGTGATCCGGCCCGCATAGGTGATCACTTCCGCCCCTGCGTATGGACGCACGTCATAGCGCTGCAGGTAGGAGACGTCAGCGCTGACGCTGGCATCCATGCCCCACGGCTTGAACTCGTACAGGGCTCCCAGGTCGATGCCACTGACTTCCTCATCGGCCGTGTTCACCGGCTGCGACGACAGGTAGTCCACTTCGCCGGTACGCGCATTGCGGGTGAAGTTGCTGGCATTGCAGAACGGGTGCGCCAATGCCGGCGTGTTGTAGCAGATGGCCAGCTTGGTGGATCCGGCGATGCGCTGGATCGCGTTCTCGATGCGGATGCGGTAGTAGTCCAGGGTCAGGGTCAGCCCTGGCGCGAACGTGGGCGTCCACACCACGCCTGCGGTAAAGGAGGTAGCGTCTTCGGGTTCGAGATCCGCGTTGCCACCAGAGGTGGTGAGGATGGTGTTGCCAGGCTGCACATAGCCCGCCGGTATGCCATGCGCCTGGCAGTTCGCACGTACCACCGAGTCGGCCGGGAGGCTGCTCCAGCCACTGCAGGGATCGGTGGTGGTGAGATTGCCTTCGGCCACGCCACCGAACAGTTCGGGAATGTTGGGGATGCGGAATGCGGTGGCATAGGTACTGCGCAGCTTCAATGAAGGGCTGACCTGCCAGTCCAGGCCGACCTTGTAGTTGAAGTCGCGGCCGAACAGATCATAGTCGGACACGCGGCCGGCCAGGTTCAGGTACAGGGAATCGGCAATGGCCGCGTCCTGCAGCAACGGCACTGCCAGCTCCACGTAAGCCTCCTTGGCCGTGTATCGCCCGGCGATCGGATCCTGCTGGTTGGTGTTGCCGATTCCGAGCACGGTCAGCGGGTCAGGATCGCGCCAACCGCGCTCCCTGCGCACCTCGACGCCAGCGGCGAAACCCACCCAGCCCGCAGGCAGCTCGAAGATCTGCCCGCTGAGGTTGGCAGTGAAGCTCTTCTGCTCGTTGCCGCCGGTATCGCGTGAGGTGTACAGGATGTAGTCGAGCACCTCGCGGCTCAGGTCGCCATAGCCCAGATAGTCGCCGCAAGGAATGGCGGCACCAGGCGCAGTGCTGCACAGCGCGCGGTCCAGGGTCTGGTCGACGCGATCAAGATTGGCAACGTTGTCCGAGCCATCCACGCCTGTGTTGCGTCCCCAGTTGAGGGCCACCGACCAGTCCCAGCTGCTGCCGAGCTGGCCTTTCAGGCCCGCCACCACGCGGTAGGTATCGGTCTCCTGGAAGAAGTGCCGTGGGCCGGCTTCTTCCAGGCGCCGGCGCTGCAGCAGCAGATCCTGCCCGGTGGGATTGGTTGGATGATCGGCGGCGATGTTGATCGGCCGGTACACGCCCAGCCCGCCCGACGTAGCCAGCTGCCTGGATTGGCGATTGGTGTACATCGCCTCGATGAAAACGCGCGTGCTGTCATTGAGCTGGCTGTCGCCGAACACGCTCAGGCTGAGCCGCTCGATGGGATTGACCGCATTGAGCGTGGGATTGCCGTTGTAGTTGTGCTTGGCTGCCGAGTACGGCTCGTAGAAATCGCCGTCGCCGCCAGCCACCTGGTTGAAGTTGACGCGCTGCCCGTCGGCCAGCAATGCACGGCCGCCGATCGTGCTCGAGCTGCCGGAACAGACCAACCGGCCATCGGATTCGATCAGGCCGCAGGGTGCGCGCGAGGCCATGTTGACGGCACCACTGTCGAAATAGCTGACCGCGGCCATCAGGGAGCCGTGCTCTCCGCGGATGCCCCAACTGATGTCGACCGAGGTTTCCTCGCCGTCGCCCTGGCTGGTCTGGCCATAACGCACCGCCGCTTCGGCACCGTCGAAGCCCTGCTTGGTGATGATGTTGACCACACCGGCCACCGCATCGGCGCCATAGATTGCCGAGGCTCCATCCTTGAGTACTTCCACCCGCTCGATCAACGACACCGGGATGACGTTGAGATCGACCGAGCTGTTGGCGCCGGTACCACCGTTGACCATGCGCCGGCCATTGAGCAGGACCAGAGTCCGGTTGATACCCAGGCCGCGCAGATTGACCTGGGTGGTGCCGTAACCGTTCTCGGCCCAGTAGGCATTGCTCTGGCTGCCGGCGAACCCGGCCGATGCCGGCAGGCGCTGCAGCAGGGTCTCCACCGAGGTGGCGCCGGAGCGCTCGATGGCCTCGGCATCGACCACGCTCACCGGGCCGACACCTGACAACTGAGCGCGCTTGATGTGGCTGCCGGTCACCTGCACGGTATCGAGCGTGCGTGCGCTTCCATCGGTGGGTTGCGCGTCCTGCGCGGCGGCGGAGTGAATGACGGAGAAACACAACAGGCTGCCGATGGCCGCAGCCAGGGCATTGGACTTGAGGTACATGCTCTCTCTCCCGCAGGGGTACTGTCTCTGGGTGCCCTCGCCACGCTGCGGGCAAGGGACACGATGGCGTCCTGTGGACGCAGGGACAGCCGCTCAGGCGATGGGAGGTCGGAATACCCGTGAGAGTTTGCTGGCGGGCAGGATCAGCGATGGCAACGCCAGATCCAACGTGATGCGCGGATGGGCCGTCGCCAACAGCAACGGTGGCATCGGCGGATACAGGCTCAACAGGCAACGACAGTCACAACTGCTGGCGTCAACGCAGGTGCAGTGATCTTCATGCCCGGAGCCGGCGGCAGCCGGGGCCTGCTCATGGGAGGCATGTGCCGCCGCAGGTGCCTCCACTGTCGTGCGAGGCGTAACCTGGCATCCCACTGCCGCGCGAGCAGATGAATGCTGGCCGCCTGCGCCATGCAGGGCCATGCGCGTCCCCGCCCAGGCTCCGAAGATGCCTTCGAAGAGGAGCACGGCCATCAGCAGCAGCGGCAGCCATCGGCGGTACGGCATGGGAGCTCTGGAGACCCTCGGTTATTTGTATATACATACAAGCAATAGCGTGGCCAGTGAAACGCTGTCAACCATCATTGACGAAGTACCTGCGCATCGCCTTCCGTGCCGAACTCCTGAACACCGCTTTCCCGCCCTGCAATGCCATCGTTGCAGGCATTTCTCCCAGCGTTGCAGCAGCGCGGATCCCATTGCGGGTGCACAACGATTATCCTGCGTTGCAGCATGACCCGCCGATCCATGAACGGCTGGGAGGATGCAATGGCAGCGCTCGCTCCGGCAACTACCGGTTTCAGATGCAACTTCCAGGCACGCCTTCCGCGGGTTGTTTTCCCTTCCCCCTGACAAGGATGCGATCCATGAGCTTCCATTCCCTCCAACAGGTCCCCGGCGTCGCCGCCCAGGCCCCGGCCGAAACCACCGGCTTCGTGTTCAACCACACCATGCTGCGGGTGAAGGACATCACCGCCTCGCTGGACTTCTACACCCGCGTGCTCGGCTACCAGCTGATCGACAAGCGCGACTTCCCCGAGGCCCAGTTCAGCCTGTACTTCCTGGCCTACGTACCGGCCGGCGCGGTGGTGCCGGAAGACGACGCCCAGCGCCGCGTGTGGATGGCTGGCCTGCCGGGCGTGCTGGAACTGACCCACAACCATGGCACCGAAACCCAGGACGGCGCGGTCTACCACGATGGCAACAGCGACCCGCGCGGCTTTGGCCACATCTGCGTGTCGGTGCCGGACATCGAGGCCGCCTGCCAGCGCTTCGAGGACCTCGGCGTGACCTTCCAGAAGCGCCTGACCGACGGCCGCATGAAGAACCTGGCCTTCATCAAGGACCCGGACGGCTACTGGGTCGAGATCATCGCCAACTGACAAAAAGGGGACGGAGGGGATTAAGTCGTTTCTGGCACTATTGGCCGGAAGCGACTTAATCCCCTCCGTCCCCTTTTTTGCGAGGTTCGTATGGAAACGATGGAACTGCACCGTGGCCGCCTGATCGACCACATCCAGCTGGTGGTGCGTGACCTGGCGGCCAGCCGCCGCTTCTACCAGGCGGTGTTCGATACGATCGGCATCCCGATCGCCGGCGAAGGCGATGATTACTTCTGGGCAGATGAGCTGTTCATTTCCAGCGCCAACAGCGAGGCCGCCGCCGGCCAGCTGACCGGCCGCCACCACCTGGCGTTCCAGGCGCGCGACAGCGCTACCGTCGATGCCTTCCACACTGAAGCCATCGCCGCCGGCGGCACCGACAACGGTGCACCGGGCGAACGCCCCTACCATCCGGGCTACTACGGCGCCTTCGTGCTCGATCCGGATGGCAACAACATCGAGGTGGTCTACCACGGCCCGGCAAACTACAGTGCCGATTCGGTGAAGGTCACTTTCTGATATCACCGAAGCCGTGAACGAAGAAGCCGGGCAATGCCCGGCTTCTCTGCATCCAGGGATCCAGCCCTCAGTGGGCGGCCATGTAGATGTCCTGCAGCACGGCCTTTTCCAGTTCCAGCTCGCCCAGCAGGTTCTTCACGATGTCGCCCAGGCTGAGGATGCCAACCAGTCGGGTGCCTTCGGTGACCATCAGATGACGGCGCCGCGAGTACGTCATCAACGACATGGCCTGCTTCAGGGTCGCTTCCGGCGCAATGCCTTCCAGGCCGGTGGACGGCAGGCTGGAGATCACCCGGCGGCCGGCCTGCGGGCCGTCGTCGGCCAGGGTACGCACGATGTCCTTCTCGGAAATGATGCCGACCGGAGCATCGTCCTTCATCACCACCAGCGCAGCGATCTTGTTCGCGCTCATCTTGTGGGCGGCGGCACCGATGGTGTCTTCGGCGTCGATGGTGATGACAGCTTCTTTCTTGGATTGCAGGAGTTCGCGGACGTTCATTCTTGTTTCCTGGTGCAGGTCACTGAAGTCAAAAAAGTGTGCTCTTCCGATACGCCCCCCTCCCCGGGAACAGACCTTTCAGCGCACGTCTGGCGCACCCGGCGGCCGCTTGGAATGGATCGGCAGACGATGTGCTGCAACGCGAACGAGGTAGGCTCAACGGCTCAACCCGGACCTCGGTCAACTCGATTCTACGACTGCGACCATCGGTCACTACCGGCATCGATAGGACAGTTCGTCGTGGGAACCAGCTGACGATCCAGAGAATGGCACCGCGGCTGAAACCGCCGCTGAATACAAGCGCAGTTGCGCATTAAAGATTGATTGCCTGCTGCCGACGGCGGACAGAACGCCCAGCCGCTGTCCCACTTGCCACCGCTACCGACGCAAACGAAAGGGCCCACGTGGGGCCCCTTCGCATGCAGCATCCAACAGATCCGTGAATGCCTTACTCCACCGTCACGCTCTTGGCCAGGTTGCGCGGCTTGTCCACGTCAGTGCCGCGTGCCAGCGCGGTGTGGTAGGCCAGCAGCTGCACCGGAATGGTGTGCACGATCGGGCTGAGCACGCCGGCATGGCGCGGCGTGCGGATCACGTGCACGCCTTCGGACTCATTGAAGTTGCTGTCCTGGTCGGCGAACACGAACAGTTCACCGCCACGCGCGCGCACTTCCTGCATGTTCGACTTCACCTTTTCCAGCAGGCTGTCGTTCGGCGCGATCACCACCACCGGCATGTCCTCGTCCACCAGCGCCAGGGGGCCATGCTTCAGCTCGCCTGCCGGGTAGGCCTCGGCGTGGATGTAGGAAATTTCCTTGAGCTTGAGCGAGCCTTCCAGCGCGATCGGGTAATGCAGGCCACGCCCCAGGAACAGCGCATTGGACTTGCGCGCGAAGCGCTCGGCCCAGGCGGCGATCTGCGGTTCCAGGTTCAGTGCGTGCTGCACGCTGCCTGGCAGGAAGCGCAACTGCTCCAGGTAATCCGCTTCCTGCGCTGCGCCGATACGGCCCTGCAGCTTGCCCAGCACCACGGTCAGCTGGAACAGTGCGGCCAGCTGGGTGGTGAAGGCCTTGGTCGAGGCCACGCCGATCTCGGCGCCGGCCCGGGTGTAGCAGACCAGCTCGCTGGCGCGCGGAATCGCGCTTTCCGGCACGTTGCAGATCGACAGCGTGTGCTTGTGGCCGAGCGACTTGGCGTACTTCAGCGCCTCCATCGTATCCAGCGTTTCGCCGGACTGGGAGATGGTGACGACCAGATGCTTCGGGTTCGCATAAGCGGCGCGATAACGGTACTCGCTGGCGATCTCCACGCTGCACGGCAGGCCGGCGATGGCTTCGATCCAGTAGCGCGCGGTCAGGCCGGCGTAGTAGCTGGTGCCGCAGGCAATGATCTGCACGCCCTCGATGCCCGACAGCACCGCTTCGGCGTTCTTGCCGAACAGCTTGGCCGGGAAACCACCGGCGTCGATCGCCGCCTCGATGGTGTCGCCCAGCGCGCGCGGCTGCTCGTGGATTTCCTTCTGCATGAAGTGGCGGTACGGACCCAGCTCCAGCGAAGCCAGCGACACATCGGACAGATGCACATCGCGTTCGACCGGCTGGTCATGCTCGTCGAAGATGCGCACGCCGTCGCGGCGGATCTCGGCGGTGTCGCCCTCTTCCAGGAAGATGACCTTGCGGGTGGCCGAGATCACCGCCGAAACGTCGGAGGCAACGAAGTTCTCGCCCTCGCCCAGGCCGACCAGCAGCGGGCAGCCCATGCGTGCGCAGACGAAGCGCTCCGGCTCGGCGCGGCTGACCACGGCCAGCGCATAGGCACCGGTCAGCTCTTTCACCGTGTGCTGCAACGCCACCAGCAGGTCGTCGCCGTCCTTCAGGTGATGGTGGATCAGGTGCGCGATCACTTCGGTATCGGTCTGCGACTCGAAGGTGTAGCCCAGCGCACGCAGCTTCTCGCGCTGCTCTTCGTGGTTCTCGATGATGCCGTTGTGCACCAGCGCGACACCGTGGCTGATATGCGGATGCGCGTTGGCCTCGGTGACGCCCCCATGGGTGGCCCAACGGGTGTGGCCGATGCCCAGCACCGCATTGAAGCCCTCGGCCTCGGCCGCGGTGGCCATTTCCGACACGCGACCCGTGCGACGGACACGGCGTACTTCGGGGCGCGCGGCGTGGTCGATCACCGCGATGCCCGAGGAGTCGTAACCACGGTACTCAAGCCGCTTCAGGCCCTCGATCAGTACCGGCACCACATCGCGATCGGCGATTGCACCCACGATTCCACACATGTCACGCGTTTCCTTGAAGACGATCGGCGCATTCTAGCCCGCGTGTCCGGCTTCCCCCTCCTGTCCGCTTAATGAAAGTGTCCGGAAAGGTGTCCGCGGACACCCGGACACTTCAGCACGCCGCCCAACCCATTGACCTGAAAGGAAATAAAGTTGGCACGCTACGTGCTTGATATTGGCTACCACCGTCAGGCACGCACCCGATGATCCGCGACACTTCCGCACAGGACCAGATCGTTTCCTCCGCCCCGGCCGGCACCACCCGCGCCAACTGGCAGCGCTATCGCTGGCCGGCACTGGGCGCCATCGTGCTGCTGGCCGGCATCGGCTGGGCCGTGCACGCCTGGTCCAATGCCAGCCGCTCCTTCGACAGCAGCCGCGTGCGCATCGCCGAAGTGAAGCGCGGCGACCTGGTCCGCGACATTGCCGCCGACGGCCGCGTGATCGCCGCCAACAGTCCGATCCTGTACGCCATCTCGGCCGGCACCGTGGACCTGAAGGTGGTCGCCGGCGACGTGGTCAAGAAAGGCCAGGAGCTGGCGATCATCGACAGCCCGGAACTGCGCAGCAAGCTGGCCCAGGAACAGGCCACCCTGGCCGGCCTGGAGGCAGAGGCCAGCCGCGCCGCGCTGGATGCCACCCTGGCCCGCGCCAAGTCGCGCAAGGAAACCGACCAGGCCACCATCGAACGGCAGGCCGCCGACCGCGACCTGCAGCGCTACCAGCGCGGTTACGACGGCGGCGCAGTACCGCAGATCGATCTGGCCAAGGCCAAGGACTCGTTGAAGAAGGCCGACATCACCCTGGCCAATGCCACCACCGATGCCCGCCTGCAGAGCCAGGGCGCTGACCTGGATGCCCGCAACAAGCGCCTGCTGGCCGACCGCCAGAAGGCCGTGGTGGCTGAAGTGCAGCGCCAGGTCGATGCACTGACCCTGCGCGCACCGTTCGATGGCCAGGTCGGCCAGGTACAGGCCGTCCAGTCCACCAACCTGGCCGCCAATGCGCCGGTGCTGGGCGTGGTCGATCTGTCCAAGTTCGAAGTCGAGATCAAGGTGCCGGAAAGCTTCGCCCGCGACCTGGCCATCGGCATGCCGGCGCAGCTGACCGGCGGCAACGGCAAGCCCTTCCCGGGCGAGATCAGCGCGGTGTCACCGGAAGTGGTCAACGGCGAGGTCAATGCCCGCGTGCGCTTCGCCAGCGCACAGCCGGAAGGCCTGCGCCAGAGCCAGCGGATGTCGGTGCGCGTGCTGCTCGACACCCGCAAGGACGTGCTGAAGGTCGAGCGCGGCCCGTTCGTCGAACAGGGCAATGGCGTGGCCTACGTGATGGATGGCCGCACCGCGGTGCGGCGTCCGGTGGAACTGGGCGTCAGCAGCCTGGGCGAAGTGGAAATCAAGTCGGGTGTGCAGCCGGGCGACCGCATCGTGGTCTCCGGCAGCGACCTGTTCAAGGACGCCGAACGCGTCTCCGTCAACTGATACCTGATACCTGAATCCTGGAGAGAGGACACGCCATGTACATGCTCGAAATGCGTTCGGTCGCCAAAGTCTTCCGCACCGAACAAGTGGAAACCCACGCACTGCGCTCGCTGGAACTGCAGGTCAAGGAAGGTGAGTTCGTTGCCGTCACCGGCCCGTCAGGCTCTGGCAAAACCACCTTCCTCAACATCGCCGGCCTGCTGGAAACCTTCACCAGCGGCACCTACATGCTCGACGGCCAGGACGTGAGCACGCTGGGCGACGACGCCCGCAGCCGCCTGCGCAACCAGAAGATCGGCTTCATCTTCCAGGGCTTCAACCTGATCCCCGACCTGAACCTGTTCGACAACGTGGACGTGCCGCTGCGCTATCGGAAGATGAGCGCCAACGAGCGCCGCGAACGTATCGAGAAGGCGCTGAGTCAGGTCGGCCTCGGCTCACGCATGAAGCACTACCCGAATGAACTGTCCGGTGGCCAGCAGCAGCGCGCGGCCATCGCGCGTGCCCTGGCCGGCAGCCCGCGCCTGCTGCTGGCCGACGAACCGACCGGCAACCTGGACACGCAGATGGCCCGCGGCGTGATGGAACTGCTGGAGGAGATCAATGCCGCCGGCACCACCATCGTGATGGTCACCCACGACCCGGAACTGGCCGCGCGAGCGCAGCGCAACGTGCACATCGTCGATGGCCAGGTGACCGACCTGGTGCGCGAGCCGGTGCTGGCCACCCCGCCGCGCCACATCGTCGCCGTCAACGAGTGAGGGCACGACCATGTTCGCCTACTACGCTCGACTGGCGGTGCGCAGCTTCCGCCGCAACAAGGTCCTGACCGCGCTGATGGTGGTGGCCATCGCGCTCGGCATCGGTGCCTCGATGACCACCCTGACCGTGTTCCACGTCCTGTCCGGCAACCCCATTCCGGACAAGAGCGAGCGCCTGTTCTACGCGCAGATCGACCCGCGGCCCCGCAACGGCTTCGGCCTTGAGGAGGAACCGGAAGAGCAGATGACGCGCTATGACGCCGAAGCCCTGCTGCGCGAAGCGAAAGCCGAGCGCCAGGTGATGATGACTGCCGGTGATGCAACGATCGAACCGGATAACAGTACGCTCAAGCCGTTCTCCATCGACACCCGCTGGACCTCGGCCGACTTCTTCCCGATGTTCAACGTGCCCATGCAGTACGGGCGGCCGTGGACCCGCGAGGACGACAACGGGCGGGCCCGCGTGGCCGTCATCTCCAAGGCGCTCAACGAGAAGCTGTTCCAGGGCGCGAACAGTGTCGGTCGCGAAATCCGGCTTGAGGGCAATGCGCTGCGCATCGTCGGCGTCATGAAGGCCTGGAACCCGGAGCCGCACTTCTTCGACCTCACCACCGGCGCGTTCGGCAAGGAAGAGGATCTGCTGGCGCCGATCTCCACCTCGTTCGATCTCCAGCTGGGCAGCAATGGCAACATGAACTGCTTCGGCGAAAATCCCGACGGCGCCAACAGCTACTCCGTCAACGCGCCCTGCGCCTACCTGCAGTACTGGGCAGAGATGGATCCGTCCAAGGCCGGCGACTACCGGCGCTATCTGGAGAACTACTCCAGCCTGCAGCGCCAGGCCGGCCGCTTCGAACGCCCGGTCAACGTGCGCCTGCGCAACGTGATGGAGTGGCTGGACTTCAAGGGCGCGGTACCCAGCGACGTGCGGCTGCAGCTGTGGCTGGCCCTGGGCTTCCTGGGGGTCTGCCTGGTCAACACGGTCGGCCTGCTGCTGGCCAAGTTCCTGCGCCGCAGCGGCGAGATCGGTGTGCGCCGCGCGCTGGGCGCCAGCCGCGGCCAGATCTTCCTGCAGTGCCTGGTCGAAGCCGGTGCCGTGGGTGTGGTCGGCGGCGTGCTCGGCATCGGACTGGCCCTGCTGGGGCTGTACGCGGTCCGCCAGCAGCCCGTCAGCTACGCACAGCTGGCCCACCTGGACGGCAGCATGCTGCTGCTTGCGCTGGGCCTGACCCTGCTCGCCAGCCTCGCCGCCGGCTTCCTGCCCGCCTGGCGCGCGATGCAGGTCACTCCCGCCATCCAGCTCAAGTCGCAGTAAGCACGAGAACGAGGACCTCCCATGGACATCCGCCCCATCCTCAGCACCCTGCGCCGGCATAAGACCGCTGCCGCGCTGATCGTGCTTGAAATCGCCCTGACCTGCGCCATCGTCTGCAATGCCCTGTTCCTGGTCAGCCAGCGCGTGGAGCGCATCAGCCGGACCAGCGGCATGGCCGAAAACGAGCTGGTCCTGGTCCGCGTGACCGGCGTCGGCAAGCAGACCGATGCCGCCGCCCGCACCCGCGAAGACCTGGCATCGCTGCGCGCCATCCCCGGGGTCACCGCGGTCAGCGTGATCAACCAGGTGCCGTTCCGCAACAGTTCGTCCAACACCAGCATCTCGCGCGAAATGAACCAGGAACGGCCGACGGCCAGCGTCGGCATGTACACCTTCTCCGAAGACGCGTTGCGGACGCTGGGCCTCAACCTGGTTGCCGGCCGCGACTTCCAGCCGGCCGAGTACTTCGACTTCGACAACCTGAGCAAGGCCAACGGCACGCCGGTGATCCTCAGCCAGGCCGCCGCGCACAAGATGGCGCCGGACGGCAATGCGCTGGGCAAGACGTACTACATGGGCAAGCAGACGGTGAACGTGATCGGCATCGTCGATACGCTGGCCACGCCCAATGGCTGGGGCAACAACTGGGATGACACCATGATCATGCCGGTGCGCCGCGTCTTCGGCGATGGCATCTACATGCTGCGCACCGATCCTGCGCGCCGCGATGAGGTGCTCAAGGCCGCACTGTCCGCTCTGGAGCGCAACGATCCCAACCGCCTGATCCGCGAGAAGCAGTCGTTCACCGACCAGCGCGAGGACTTCTTCAAGAACGACCGTGCAATGGTCGGCCTGCTGATCACCGTCTGCGTGGCGCTGCTGGTGGTCACTGCGCTCGGCATCGTCGGGCTGGCCAGCTTCTGGGTGCAGCAGCGCAGCAAGCAGATCGGCATCCGCCGCGCACTCGGTGCCACCCGTGGCCAGATCCTGCGCTACTTCCAGACCGAGAACTTCCTGCTGGCAACGCTGGGCATCGTGCTGGGCATGCTGGCCGCCTACGCGATCAACCTGGCACTGATGAACCTGTACGAGCTGCCGCGCATGCCGCTGCTGTACCTGCCGCTGGGCGCCCTGCTGCTGTGGACGCTGGGCCAGGTCGCGGTGTTCGGCCCGGCGCGCCGCGCTGCGGCGGTCCCCCCCGCAGTCGCCACGCGCGGAGCCTGAGATGCGCACACGGCTGATGACTCTGCTGATGCTCCTGCCACTGCCGGCACTTGCCGGCGGTGGCAGCGCAAGCAGCCTGCAGTGGCAGCAGGGCGAGGCCCGGCTGGCGCTGCACTCGACCGAAGGGCAGATCCAGGTGGAGGCCGCGCGCCCGGAGGGCCGATTCGGTGTCCGCCGCGGGGACCGCATCCTGCGGGTAGATGACACGCCCGTGTACCAGATCGACCACCTGTCCCGGGCCCTGATCGATTCCCCCGCCGCGCGGGCCTACCTGCTGCTGCGGCGGGAGCGACGGCTGGTGAGCGTGGCGGTGGATGCGGACGCCTGGCGCCAGGCGCTGGATGCTCCGCCGCCGCCTCCTCCGCCCCGCCCCTGAGAAGCGGCAACGCCTGCATGGCCACGGCTTTGGCTATGCTTGATGGGTGGCGCCGGGCTCTCCCGGTACGTGGACACGAACGGCTCCATCGGCGCCGCCCATCCCTTTCTGCAGAACCATTTGATGCCTGCAATCCTGATCATCGACGACAACGCCAGTGTGGGCACCGCACTGGACGTGCTGTTCTCCCTGCACGACATCGACACCCTGCAGGCGCAGAGTCCGTCCGAAGGGCTGGCCCTGCTCGAGTCGCAGCCGGTCGACCTGGTGATCCAGGACATGAACTTCAGCGAAGACACCACCTCCGGTGAGGAAGGCGAGGCCCTGTTCGCGCAGATCCGCGCGCGCCATCCCGATCTGCCGGTGATCCTGCTGACGGCCTGGACCCACCTCAGCAGCGCGGTGGATCTGGTCAAGGCCGGCGCGGCCGACTACCTGGCCAAGCCGTGGGACGATCGCAAGCTGATGACCACGGTCAACAACCTGCTGGAACTGTCCGAGGCGCGCCGCGAACTGGACCGGCGCCGCAGCCGTGAACTACGCCAGCGCAACGCGCTGGAAGAGAAGTACAACCTGTGCGGCGCGGTTTTCGCCGACCCCGCCAGCGAGCGCGTGATCGCCCTGGCCTGCCAGGTCGCACGCTCGGAACTGCCGGTACTGATCACCGGCCCCAATGGTGCCGGCAAGGAAAAGATCGCGCAGATCATCCAGGCCAACTCGCTGGTGGCCAAGGGTCCGTTCATCACGGTCAACTGCGGTGCACTGCCGTCGGAGCTGATCGAAGCCGAACTGTTCGGTGCCGAGGCCGGTGCGTACACCGGCGCCAACAAGGCGCGCGAAGGCAAGTTCGAGGCCGCCGATGGTGGCACCCTGTTCCTGGATGAGATCGGCAACCTGTCGCTGGGCGGGCAGATGAAACTGCTGCGCGTGTTGGAAACCGGCCGCTTTGAGCGCCTGGGTTCCAACCGCGAGCGCCAGGTCAAGGTGCGCGTGGTCAGCGCGACCAACGCTGACCTGCCGGCCATGATCCGCGACGGCACCTTCCGCGAAGACCTCTATTACCGCCTCAACACGGTGGAACTGGTGCTGCCGCCGCTGGCCGAACGTCCGGGTGACATCGTGCCGCTGGCCGAGCGCTTCCTGACCGCGGGCAAGCCCCTGTCCAGCGCCGCCACCGCGGCCCTGCAACGGCACTCCTGGCCGGGTAACGTGCGGGAGCTGCGCAACGTGATCCAGCGCGCCGAGCTGCTGGCCACCGGCAACCGCATCGAAGTGGCCGATCTCAACCTGCCGCGCGCAGCCGTCGCACCACGACCGGCACCCAGCGCAGGCAATGACCCTGACCGCGCACGCATCGAGGATGTGCTGGCGCGCAACCATGGCGTCATCGCCCAGGCTGCCGCCGAGCTCGGCCTGAGCCGTCAGGCGCTGTACCGGCGTATGGACCGCCACGGTATTCCACGCGAATGAAGCGGCGCTCCTTCACTTTCCGCCTGTTCCTGCGCCTGCTGCCGGTGCTGGCACTGGCTGCGGCACTGCCGTGGCTGCTGGCCTACTGGATGGACCATGGTTGGGTGGTGACCACGGTATCGGCGCTGATCCTGCTGTCACTGATGTGGTGGACCCTGCGTCGGGCTACCGCCCCGGTGCGGTCACTGATGCGGGCCCTGGCGGGCACCACCAGCAGCTATCGCGACGGCGAATACAACTTCGGCGTGCACTGGCCCGGCAATGACGAGCTCGGCGACCTGGTGCAGGCACACCGCGAACTGGGTGATGTACTGCGTGAGCAGCGGCAGGGCCTGGTGCAACGTGAGCTGCTGCTGGACACCATGGTGCAGAACACGCCGGTTGCGATGCTGTTGATCGCCTCCGGCGGTGATGGCATCGCCCGCGTGGTGTTCTCCAACCTGGCTGCGCGCAAGCTCCTGCACGGCGGCTGGAAGCTGGAAGGCCAGCGCCTGGAAGACGTGCTGGAACAGGTGCCGGTGGAACTGCGCGATGCCATCGCCCGGGGCGGTGACAGCCTGTTCGCGGTGCATGCGGAAGGCGAAGACGGCGATGAGGATGACGAGCAGGTCTACCACCTGTCGCGCCGCGCGTTCCAGCTCAATGGCCGCCCGCACGACCTGCTGCTGGTGCGCCTGCTGACCGCCGAACTGCGCCGCCAGGAAGTGCAGACCTGGAAGAAGGTGATCCGGGTGATCAGCCACGAGCTCAACAATTCGCTGGCACCGATCGCATCACTGGCGCATTCCGGTGGCGTGCTGGTGCAGCGCGAGCGCTTCGACAGGCTGCCGGAGATATTCACCACCATTGAAGACCGCGCGCGCCATCTGGAAGGCTTCATCCGCGGCTACGCACGCTTTGCCAAGCTGCCGCAGCCGCAGCTGCAGACCGTGCACTGGGCACCGTTCCTGTCCAGCCTGCGCCAGCAGATCCCGTTCACCATGGATCGCGAACCGGACGAGGAGCTGAGCAGCCGCATCGACATCGCGCAGTTCGGGCAGGCGTTGTTGAATCTTCTGAAGAACGCGCATGAAGCCTGCGCCGACGCTGATCCGCCCAACGATGACGTACAGGTGCACCTCACGCGGCTGCCGCAGTGGCTGCGCCTGGACGTACTTGACCGCGGCAAGGGCATGAACGAGCAGGTGCTGCAGAACGCACTGATGCCGTTCTATTCGACCAAGCGCAATGGAACTGGATTGGGTTTGGCGCTGACCCGCGAGATCGTGGAAGCGCACGGTGGGCGGGTGTCGTTGCAGAACCGCGGCGATGGCGGGTTGTGCGTGTCGATCCTGCTGCCGGTGGGTTGAGCCGGCCCAGCGAATGGATCCACGCCATGCGTGGATGTGCCGACCAAGGTCGGCACCTACCAGACCTGCCGCATCGCCACGCGCAGATGCATTGGAAATCCCAGCGCGGCTTCTTCAGCCATCACCGCGCGCAGGCCATCGCTCCACTGCGCCTCGGGCACTACCTCGAACCCTTCGCTGGCATAGAAGGCCGCATTCCACGGCACGTCGGACAACGTGGTCAGCACAGCCGAGCGATAGCCTTCCGCCCGGGCCTGTTCCAATGCATGGCGCAACAACGTGCGCCCATGACCCTGCCGCGCGTGAGCAGGATCCACATCCATCTGCAGCACGTGGAACTCACCTGCCAGTTCGCCGGCAAGCAGATAGCCGGCGATGCCACCGTCAGCCGCATCCACCACCCACAACTGTCCACGCTGAAGGCCGTCCTGCAGCGTCGGCAGGTCCAGGCCGTGGCCGGCAAACACCGGGCAGGCTTCGTGGCCCTTCAGCAGCTCACCGGCACGCCGTTCGATCTCCGGCAGCACGCCGAGCTCGTCGGCGCACGGGAGACGGGGCTCAGGACTTCTTGACCGGGCGCTTCCAGCCATCGATGGTTTCCTGTCGTGCACGAGCCAGTGTCAACTTGCCGTCCGGTGCGGTTCGGGTGATGACCGAGCCGGCGGCGATGGTCGCACCCTCGCCGATCGTCAGCGGCGCAACCAGCGAACTGTTGGAGCCGATGAACGCGTTGTCGCCGATGGTGGTGGTCGACTTGTTCACACCGTCGTAGTTGCAGGTAATGGTGCCGGCACCGATGTTCACCTTGCTGCCGATCACGGCATCGCCGAGATAGGTCAGGTGATTGGCCTTGCTGCCCACGCCCAGCGTCACCTTCTTGGTTTCGACGAAGTTGCCGACATGCACGCCATCGGCGAGCACGGTACCCGGGCGCAGCCGCGCGAACGGGCCGATCTGCGCCGCACCTTCGGTGACCACACCTTCCAGATCGCAGTGCGCGCGCACTTCGGTGCCAGGACCAAGATTGACGTCCTTCAGGCGGTTGAACGGACCGACGGTCACGCCATCGCCCAGCACGACGTTGCCTTCCAGCACCACGTCGACATCGATCAGCACGTCGCTGCCCACGGTGACAATGCCGCGGATGTCCAGCCGTGCCGGGTCGCGCACGCGCGCGCCCTGTGCGCACAGCGCACGCACCGCCCGGCGCTGCCAGGCACGCTCCAGCTGCGACAGCTGCCACGGATCATTCGCTCCCTCGGCCTCCTGCGCATCGGCCACCAGCGCCATTTCGGCCGGAGTGTACTCATGCGCGGCAAACGCGAACACGTCGGTCAGGTAGTACTCGCCCTGTGCATTGCTGTTGGACAGCTGCGACAGCCAGCGCCGCAGCGCGGTCGACTCGGCGGCGATGATGCCGGTGTTGATCGTGCGCACGCGCAGCTGGTCGTCGGTGGCGTCCTTCTGCTCGACGATCGAACCCACCCTGCCCTCTGCATCGCGCAGTACGCGGCCGTAGCCGGTCGGGTCATCGACGTCGGCGACCAGCACCGCCAACCGTCCCGGCTGCGCCAGCAGGTCGCGCAGGGTCTGCGCGCGGATCAGCGGCACATCGCCGTACAGCACCAGTACCTGTGCGGCATCCGGCACCTGCGGCATCGCCTGGGCCACCGCATGGCCGGTACCCAGCTGCTGCGCCTGTTCAGCCCATTGCAGATCGGGCTGGTCAGCGAAGTACTGACGCACCACCTCGCCACCATGGCCGTAGACCACGTGGATAGCAGCCGGCTGCAGCTCGCGGGCCGTATCGATCACGTGCGCGAGCATCGGTTGGCCGGCAATCGGCTGCATCACCTTCGGCAGCACCGACTTCATGCGCTTGCCAGCGCCGGCGGCGAGGATGATGACGTGCAGGGCTTGGGTCATGGGAACGGCAGTCCGTGGTTCGTTGCCGATGATTCTAGAGTGTGGGCCGTTAACATGGGCATCTCTCTTCTTTCACCATGCCGATGAGCCTCGTCCGCCAGGGAAGCGCCTACCTCGTGATCGGGCTCGTGCAGCTGCTGGTCGATTGGCTGGTGTTCGTGGTCGCCACCGCGCTGGGCATGCCGGTAGCGCCGGCCAACATCGCCGGTCGCCTGGCCGGCATGCTGCTGGGCTTCTGGCTCAACGGCCGTTACACCTTTGCCGAGGCCGGCACCCGCAAGCTGGGATGGAAGCGCTTTGCACGCTTCTTCGGGCTGTGGCTGCTGCTGACCGCGGCGAGCACGCTGCTGGTCAGTCTGGTCGACCAGGCGCTGGGCCTGCAGTACACGTGGCTGGCCAAGCCGCTGGTGGAGGGCGGGCTGGCCTGCGTGTCGTTCCTGTTGATGCGCTACGTGGTGTATCGCTGAGACGGCACCAGGATCGGGATCGGGATCGGGATCGGGATCGGGATCGGTAGAGTCGACTCGACCCCGTCGGCTCTACCCAATCGGGCCTGCCCCGCTCCAAACAAAAACGCCGGCACGGGGCCGGCGTTCTCGTGGGTGCAGCGCGAACCTCAGTGCTTGAGGTTCTTGCGCAGGCGCTCCAGCGCCTGCAGCTGGACGACGGCTTCGGCCAGCTTCTGCTGGGCTTCGGCCACTTCCATCGCTTCGCCGCGGTTGGCCAGGATGCGCTCGGCTTCTTCCTTGGCCTTGCGGACCGAGGCTTCGTCGATGTCCTGCGCGCGGATCGCGGTGTCGGCCAGCACGGTCACCACCTGCGGCTGCACTTCCAGGATGCCGCCGGAAATGGCGAAATCCAGCTGCTCGCCGTTCGGCGTGGTCACCACCACCTTGCCCGGCTTCAGGCGGGTGATCAGCGGCGCGTGCTTGGGCGCGATGCCCAGTTCGCCCAGCTCACCGGTGGCCACGACCAGGGTCGCTTCGCCACGGAAGATTTCCTGCTCGGCGCTGACGATGTCGCAACGGATCGTGCTCATGCAAATCTCTTCGCTGTTCGCGGCGGCGCAATGCCACCGTGGGGGTCCACCGGCGCGGGCGGTTGCCCGGCACCGGCGTCAGGTCGGGCAGGATCGCTCCCGCCCGTCCCGGATCAGGCCTTCTCGGCCATCTTCTTGGCCTTCTCGACCGCTTCTTCGATGCCGCCGACCATGTAGAACGCCTGCTCCGGCAGGTGGTCGTACTCGCCATCGACGATGGCCTTGAAGCCACGGATGGTGTCCTTCAGCGGCACGTACTTGCCCGGCGAACCGGTGAACACTTCAGCCACGTGGAACGGCTGGCTGAAGAAGCGCTCGATCTTACGGGCGCGCGACACGGCCTGCTTGTCCTCTTCGGACAGCTCGTCCATGCCCAGGATCGCGATGATGTCCTTCAGTTCCTTGTACTTCTGCAGGGTCTGCTGGACGCGCTGGGCGGTGTCGTAGTGCTCGTGGCCGATGACCAGCGGGTCCATCTGGCGGCTGGTGGAGTCCAGCGGATCGACGGCCGGGTAGATACCCAGCGAGGCGATCGAACGCGACAGGGTGACGGTCGAGTCCAGGTGGGCGAAGGTGGTCGCCGGCGACGGGTCGGTCAGGTCGTCCGCGGGAACGTAGACGGCCTGGATCGAGGTGATCGAACCGTTCTTGGTCGAGGTGATGCGCTCCTGCAGGACGCCCATTTCCTCGGCCAGGGTCGGCTGGTAACCCACGGCGGACGGCATACGGCCCAGCAGTGCCGACACTTCGGTACCGGCCAGGGTGTAGCGGTAGATGTTGTCGACGAACAACAGGACGTCCTTACCCTTGCCGTTTTCGTCCTTCTCGTCGCGGAAGTACTCGGCCATGGTCAGGCCGGTCAGGGCGACGCGCAGACGGTTGCCCGGCGGCTCGTTCATCTGGCCGTACACCATCGCCACCTTGTCGAGGACGTTGGAGTCCTTCATTTCGTGGTAGAAGTCGTTGCCCTCACGGGTACGCTCACCCACGCCGGCGAACACGGACAGACCGCTGTGCGCCTTGGCGATGTTGTTGATCAGTTCCATCATGTTGACGGTCTTGCCGACGCCGGCGCCGCCGAACAGGCCGACCTTGCCGCCCTTGGCGAACGGGCACATCAGGTCGATGACCTTGATGCCGGTTTCCAGCAGCTCGGTGGCCGGGGACTGGTCTTCGTACGACGGGGCCGCACGGTGGATTTCCCAGCTGTCGCTGGCGGCCACCGGGCCGGCTTCGTCGATCGGACGGCCGAGCACGTCCATGATGCGGCCCAGGGTGCCAGCGCCGACCGGCACGGAGATGCCGCGGTTGGTGTTGGTGGCAACCAGGTTGCGCTTCAGGCCGTCGGTGGAACCGAGGGCGATGGTGCGCACCACGCCGTCGCCCAGCTGCTGCTGGACTTCGAGGGTGATTTCGGTGTTGTCGACCTTCAGTGCGTCGTACACCTTCGGCACCGACTCACGCGGGAATTCGACGTCGACGACCGCGCCGATGATCTGAACGATCTTGCCCTGACTCATTGCTGCATCCTCTAAATGTGTGCTTTGAACGAACGCGGTCAGACTGCTGCCGCGCCGCCGACGATTTCGGAGATTTCCTGGGTGATCGCTGCCTGGCGCGCCTTGTTGTAGACGAGCTGCAGTTCGCCGATCAGCTTGTTGGCGTTGTCGCTCGCCGCCTTCATCGCGACCATGCGTGCGGCATGCTCGGAGGCGACGTTTTCCAGCAGTGCCTGGTACACCAGCGACTCGATGTAACGCGTCATCACGTGCTCGAGCACGGTCGCGGCATCGGGTTCGTACAGGTAATCCCAGTCGTGGTGAGCGACCTGCTTCTCAGCCGGCGGCAGCGGCAGCAGCTGATCGAAGCTGGCCTTCTGCGTCATGGTGTTCACGAAGCGGTTGTAGACCAGGTACACGCGGTCGACCTTGCCTTCGGTGAAGGCGTCGAGCATGACCTTGATCACACCGATCAGCGATTCCAGCTTCGGCACGTCGCCGATGTGGGTCACGCTGCCGACCATGTTGACCTTCACGCGGCGGAAGAAGGTCGATGCCTTCTGGCCGATGGTCACCAGGTCCACTTCCGCACCCTTGTCCTGCCATGTCTTGGCTTCGCCCAGCATCCGGCGGAACAGGTTGTTGTTCAGGCCGCCGGCCAGGCCGCGATCGGAGGAGATCACGATGAAGCCGACCCGCTTGACCTGCTCACGCTCGACCAGGAACGGATGCTGGTAGTCGGTGCTGGCCTGGGCCAGGTGACCGATCACCTGCTTCATCGCCTGCGCGTACGGACGCGAGGTCTTCATCCGATCCTGCGCCTTGCGGATCTTGGAGGCCGAGACCATTTCCAGGGCGCGCGTCACCTTGCGGGTGTTCTGCACGCTCTTGATCTTGGTTTTGATTTCGCGTCCGCTTGCCATCTCTTGTTTCCCGTGGCGCGGGGCTGATGCCCCGCGTTGTTCAACCGTTTGTCATCTGGTCCAGCGGAGCCAGCGGCTCCGCTCTACAGGACCGCGATTACCAGCTGCCGGTGGTCTTGAACTCGGCGATGCCCTTCTTGAAGGCACCTTCGATGTCGTTGTCCCAACCGCCGGTGGCGTTGACCTTGCTGATCAGCTCGCCCTGGGTGTTGGCGAAGTGGGCGTGCAGGCCTTCTTCAAACGCCAGCAGCTTGTTGACCGGCACGTCGTCGAGGTAACCCTCGTTGACGGCGTAGATCGACAGCGCCTGGTTGGCGATCGACATCGGCGCGTACTGCTTCTGCTTCATCAGCTCGGTGACGCGCTGGCCGCGCTCCAGCTGCTTGCGGGTCGCTTCGTCCAGGTCCGAGGCGAACTGCGCGAACGCAGCCAGCTCGCGGTACTGGGCCAGCGAGATACGGATGCCGCCGGACAGCTTCTTGATGATCTTGGTCTGGGCCGAGCCACCGACGCGCGACACCGAGATACCGGCGTTGACGGCCGGGCGGATGCCGGCGTTGAACAGGTCGGTTTCCAGGAAGATCTGGCCGTCGGTGATCGAGATCACGTTGGTCGGAACGAAGGCGGACACGTCGCCGGCCTGGGTTTCGATGATCGGCAGCGCGGTCAGCGAACCGGTCTTGCCGGTGACCTTGCCTTCGGTGAACTTCTCGACGTATTCCTCGGACACGCGGGCAGCGCGCTCGAGCAGACGGGAGTGCAGGTAGAACACGTCACCCGGGTAGGCTTCACGGCCCGGCGGGCGCTTCAGCAGCAGCGAGATCTGGCGGTAGGCAACGGCCTGCTTGGACAGATCGTCGTACACGATCAGCGCGTCTTCGCCGCGGTCCATGAAGTACTCACCCATGGTGCAGCCCGAGTAGGCGCTGATGTACTGCATGGCTGCCGATTCGGAAGCGGTCGCGGCCACCACGATGGTGTGGGCCAGCGCGCCGTTCTCTTCCAGCTTGCGCACGATGTTGGCGATGGTCGAAGCCTTCTGGCCGATCGCAACGTACACGCACTTGATGCCGGTGCCCTTCTGGTTGATCACCGCATCGATCGCCATCGCGGTCTTGCCGGTCTGGCGGTCACCGATGATCAGCTCGCGCTGGCCACGGCCGATCGGGATCATCGAGTCGACCGACTTGTAACCGGTCTGCACCGGCTGGTCGACCGACTTGCGCCAGATCACGCCCGGAGCAACGCGCTCCACCGGAGCGGTCAGGTCGGTACCCAGCGGGCCCTTGCCGTCGATCGGCTCGCCCAGTGCGTTCACGACGCGGCCCAGCAGTTCCGGACCGACCGGCACTTCCAGGATGCGGCCGGTGGTCTTGGCGACGTCGCCTTCGCGCAGGTTCTCGTAGTCACCCAGGACCACGGCGCCGACCGAGTCGCGCTCCAGGTTCAGGGCCAGGGCGAAGGTGTTGTTCGGCAGTTCGATCATTTCGCCCTGCATCACGTCGGCCAGACCGAAGATGCGCACGATGCCGTCGGACACGCTGGTCACGGTGCCTTCGTTGCGCGATTCCGCGGCCAGCTTGACCTTCTCGATGCGGTTCTTGATCAGTTCGCTGATTTCGGAGGGGTTGAGCGTGGTTGCCATCGTCAAGTCCTAGTGCCGGCAGCGGGGCCGGACGTTAAATGAATTCAGTTAGCGAGCGCGGTCTGCAGACGGGCCAGCTTGCCCTTCAGCGAACCATCGATGACCACGTCGCCGGCGTCGATCACGGCGCCGCCGATCAGCGAAGCATCGACCGCGGTGGTCACTTCGACCTCGCGGTTGAAGCGCTTGCGCAGCGCAACCTTGATCGCGTCCAGCTCTCCGGCCGACAACTCGGAAGCCGAGGTCACCGTGGCCTTGACCACGTGCTCGGCTTCGGCGCGCAGGGCGTCGAACATGCCGGAGATTTCCGGCAGCAGCGGCAGACGATGCGATTCGGCCAGGATGGCCAGGAAGCGCGAGTAGGTCTCGCCGTGGGACACCGGCGCCAGCAGGGCGACGGCGTCGTCACGGCCCAGCTCCGGGTTGGCGAGCAGGGCCGCCACGCGCGGATCGGCGGCGACGTGGGCGGAGAACGCCAGGGCGTCCGACCACGGCGCGAACGCGCCTTCGTCGCGCGCGGTCGCGAACGCGGCGCGGGCGTACGGGCGGGCAAGCGTGAGGGCCTGGCTCATCCTTAGATCTCCGAGGCCAGCTCGTCGAGCAGCGCCTTGTGGGCGTTGGCGTCGATTTCGCGCTTGAGCAGCTTTTCGGCACCGGTCACGGCCAGCGCGGACACCTGCTTGCGCAGATCTTCACGGGCACGGTTGGCGGCGGCGTCGATTTCAGCCTGGGCCAGTTCCTTCTGACGGGTGGCTTCGGTGATCGCTTCGTTGCGTGCAGCATCGACGATCTGGTTGGCACGCGCGTGGGCCTGATCGATGATCTCGTTGGCCTTGGTGCGTGCTTCCTTCAACGCTTCGTTGACCTTCTCCTGCGCCTGGGCCAGATCTTTCTGGCTGCGGTCGGCAGCAGCGAGGCCTTCAGCAATCTTCTGCTGGCGCTCTTCGATCGCGTTCATCAGCGGCGGCCAGATCTTGGTCGCGATGATCCAGATCAGACCAGCGAAGGCGAGCGCCTGCGCAAGAAGGGTGAAATTGATATTCATGGTTAGCTCGATCGCTGGTTTCGGGGTGGACGTGCCGCCGAAGCGGCACATCCGGCCTTCATCCGAAACCGGGTGCATCAGCACCCGGTCGTCTCAAACCGCTGTATCAGCCGGCCAGAGCCTTGGTGACGGCGCCAGCAAAGGCAGCCGACAGCGGGTTGGCGAAGGCCAGCAGCAGGCCGACAGCGACCGAGATGATGAACGCGGCGTCGATCAGGCCAGCGGTGATGAACATGCGGACCTGCAGGACCGGGATCAGTTCCGGCTGGCGGGCGGCCGACTCCAGGAACTTACCAGCCATGATGGCCAGACCCAGACCGGCGCCCAGCGCGGCCAGGCCGATCATGATGCCGACGGCAAGGGCGGTGGAGCTCTGAATCTGCGCGAAGTTGGTCAGGACGGCGAAGTACATGGTTATCTCCAGGAACTTAAGTTGCTAAGGGTGATGAAACGGATGAAGGTTGAAACGCGTTGAAGCTTGAAACTCAGTGAGCGTCTTCCGACAGGCTCAGGTACACGATCGACAGCATCATGAAGATGAAGGCCTGCAGCGGGATCACCAGCAGGTGGAACAGCATCCAGCCGAGGCCGAACACACCACCGGCAATGGCACCGAAGAAACCGGCACCACCCAGCACCCAGATCAGCAGGAACACGATTTCGCCGCCGAACATGTTGCCGAACAGTCGCATCGCCAGCGAGATCGGCTTGCTCAGCCACTCGACGATGTTGAGGATCAGGTTGAACGGCATCATCCACTTGCCGAACGGCGCCGTCAGGAATTCCTTGATGAAGCCGCCCAGGCCCTTGGACTTGAGCGCGAAGAACAGCATCAGGAAGAACACGCTGATGGCCATGCCCAGGGTGGCATTGACGTCAGCGGTAGGCACCGGCTTCCAGTAGTGCACGCCTGCCCATTCCAGCGGCTTGGCGATGAAATCGGCCGGGATCATCTTCAGCAGATTCATCAACAGAATCCAGAAGAAGATGGTGATGGCGATCGGCGTGACCAGCTTGCTCTTGCCGTGGTAGGTGTCCTTGGCCTGGCGGTCAACGAACTCCAGGCAGATTTCCACGAAGGCCTGCCACTTGCCCGGCACACCGGCGGTGGCCTTGCGGGTGCCCAGCCAGAAGGCGACCACGACCACCAGGCCCATCAGGACCGCGGTGAGGAAGGTATCGACGTGGATATGCCAGAACATACCCTCGCCCTTGCCGACCGGAGCGGTCAGGTTCTGCAAGTGATGCTGGATGTAGCTGGTAGGGGTTAGAGCCTCGCCCGCCATGTGTCCGGAACCTTAGTTAATTGAATTCTGTCAACGCCTGGCCATGGCCAGGACCTGGAACATCAAGCCGACGGCGATACCGGCCAACAGCGCCAACGCAGGCAGCTTGAAGACCAGGAACCCCACCAGCAGGACGCCGAAAACCACGACCCACTTGGCCACGATCGCAATGATCAGGCGAGCCATCGCCGATCCTGCGGCCAGTGCCCCACCGCCCAGTGCCATCCGCGCCGCCACCCAGCCACCGGCCGAAATGGCCACACCGGACGCCAGCGCGCCGAGGGCATACTTCGGACCTACCAGCAGGAAGGCCAGGGCCAGGACAGCCACCGCGGCCAGCGGGTAGACCGCGGCGCGCAGCATCAGTCGCCGACCCGCATCAACGGAGTTCAGCACAGGACGTCCCGCGTGGTTGCAAGTGGAGGGCTGAGGCGGCTACAGCAGGGGGGCCTCATCGAGCCGCCAAATTATAGCAATGGGACAATTTGCGAGACAACCGCTCCCTGTTCATCCCTGGAAGCCGCAAGTTGCGGTAACGGTTACATTTTTGCGTGCCACCCGGGGGACAATGACGTCCGCGTGATGCTGCACCGCAGTATTGAACTTTGGTCGCAGGCGCGGAACTTTCGCCGAATGCGCCGGTCCGATCTTTCGACCTGCCTGCAGCAACCTCGTCGACGCTCCGCCCCGCAGGTCCCACGATGGCCCCGAAGCCCGGCTCCGGGGCCATCTTTTTGCGTGGTCACGACAGCGCTGAACCGTGCACACTCCGTGGACCATACGTTCACGGATGGTGGACGGCGGCGTCCGGCACAGTGGTCTTCATTCTGATGAACCACTGCAAGGACTCTTCGATGCGCCCCGTACCCACCCTGCTCGCCCTTTCCCTGCTCGCTGCCGGCGCCTCGTTCGCCAATGCCGCCCACGCCGCCGAAGGCGACGACCGCTTTGCCATCCGTCTGGGTGCGATGAACATCGATTCGGACAACACCCTCCGCGGCAGCACCACTGTGGCCGGCCAGGACATCTCCCTGAACCAGGACTTCAAGCTGGGTGGCAAGGAATGGGAGCCGCGCATTGACGGCATGTTCCGCATCAGCAACCGTCAGCGCCTGCTGTTCAACTACTTCAAGTACGACAAGGACCGTCGCGAGACGCTCGACCAGGGCATTTCCTTCGGCGGTGAGAACGTGCCGGCCGGCAGCTTCGTGAAGGGCGAGCTGAAGTATCAGGTGGCAAGCCTGGTCTACGACTATTCGGTCGTCGATACCGACACCTTCGACCTGGGCCTGCAGATCGGTGGCGAGTACGCCAAGGTCAGCACCAAGGGCTATGCCGACCTGGGCACGGTGTACGAAGGCCAGTTCCTCAACGAGAAGGCCGATGGCGTGGCCCCTGTGGTGGGTGCGCGCATGACCTTCACTCCGTCCGAGCGCTGGATGATCACGCTGCAGGGCCAGTACCTGAACACGCGCTGGGGCAGCTTCGATGACTATAAGGGCGACCTGAGCCGCGCCAATGCCATCGTCGATTACCGCTTCACCAAGAACTTCGGTGTGTTCGCCGGCTACGACTGGTTCAAGCTGGACGTGGACAAGAAGGGCAGCGACGGTACTGTCGGCCTGAAGCAGGAATTCAAGGGCCCCGTGGCCGGTATCAGCTTCGTGTTCTGATCCCCCGCCCCTTCCACGGCATTCTCTCTCTCCTGGCGCGGCCTCCGGAACATCGGGGCCGCGCTTTTTTGTGGGTTCCTGTCAGAAGAGCAGAAGCGGGTTGGTCGAGCGCTGGAGGGAGTGGGGGCTGTGTGCGAATGTCCCCCGGCGCCGGCCTGAGGCCGACGCCTCCTCCTTTACTTCGCACACAGCCCCCGCTCCCTCCGCGTGTCAGGCAACCATGCGCCTGTTGCAGTGGCTCTGCGGCTCGACCGTCCGCAAGCCGAGCCGCTGTGCGGGTGGCAGGCGTTTGGACAAAGTAAAGGAGGAGGCGACCGCCGCAGGCGGGCGACGGGGGACATTTGTCCGAACGCCTGCCACCCGCGCAGCGGCCCGAACGCTCGCAACGAGAGTGATCGAAGCTCAACAAAAAACCCCGGCAGAAACCGGGGCTTTTCGTTCGGAGCGGCGCGGGCGCCTTACTTCTTCTTCGGCATGTACAGATCGGTGATCGTGCCGTCGTAGATTTCCGAGGCCATCGCCACCGATTCGCTCAACGTCGGGTGGGCGTGGATGGTGTGGCCGATGTCTTCGGCTTCGGCACCCATCTCGATCGCCAGGCCGATCTCGGCCAGCAGATCACCGGCATGCACGCCAACGATGGCGCCACCGATGATGCGGTGGGTCTCTTCGTCGAAGATCAGCTTGGTGAAGCCCTCGGTGCGGCCGATGCCGATCGCGCGGCCACTGGCGGCCCACGGGAACTTGGCCACGCCGACCTTCAGGCCCTTGGCCTTGGCTTCGGTCTCGGTGACGCCGACCCAAGCGATTTCCGGGTTGGTGTAGGCCACCGACGGAATCACGCGGGCCACCCACTCCTTCTTGTGGCCGGCAGCCACTTCGGCGGCCAGCTTGCCTTCGTGCGTGGCCTTGTGGGCCAGCATCGGGTTGCCGACGATGTCGCCGATGGCAAAGATGTGCGGCACGTTGGTGCGCATCTGGCGATCAACCGGGATGAAACCACGGTCGGTGACCTGCACGCCGGCCTTTTCGGCATCGATTTTCTTGCCGTTCGGCGAGCGCCCCACGGCCACCAGCACACGGTCGAAGGTGCCCTGCGCCAGCGCAGGCGCCTGGCCTTCCTCGGCGGCTTCGAAGGTCACGGTGATGCCCTTGGCATCGGCGGTGACGCCGGAGGCCTTGGTCTTCAGGTGCACTTCGATGCCCTGCTTCTTCAGGCGGTCGGCCAGCGGCTTGACCAGGTCCTTGTCGGCACCCGGCATCAGCTGGTCCATGAACTCGACCACAGTGACCTTGCTGCCCAGCGCGCTGTACACGGTGGCCATTTCCAGGCCGATGATGCCGCCGCCGACGACCAGCAGCGAGCCCGGCACTTCGGCCAGCTCCAGCGCGTCGGTGGAATCCATCACGCGCTTGTCGTCCCACGGGAAGTTCGGCAGCTTCACCGCCTGCGAACCGGCGGCGATGATGCACTTCTGGAAGCGCAGCAGCTGGGTGCTGCCGTCAGCGGCGGTGATTTCCAGTTCATTGGCCGAAACAAACCTGCCGACGCCCTGCACGCTGCGGACCTTGCGCTGCTTGGCCATGCCGGCCAGGCCCTTGGTCAGCTGGTTGACGACCTTTTCCTTGTACTGGCGCAGCTTGTCCAGGGTGATGGTCGGCTTGCCGAACTCGACGCCGAAATCACCGGCATGGGCCACTTCGTCGATGACCGCTGCAGCATGCAGCAGTGCCTTGGACGGAATGCAGCCCACGTTGAGGCAGACGCCGCCGAGGCTGGCGTAGCGCTCGACCAGCACCGTATCCAGGCCGACGTCAGCGGCGCGGAAGGCGGCGGTGTAGCCGCCCGGGCCCGAGCCCAGCACGACCATTTCGCATTCGATGTCGGCCGGCTTGCCACTGGACAGCGCCGGCTTCGGTGCAGCCGGTTCAGCCGGGGCGCGGTGCGACGGGGTCACCGGCGGCTTGCTGGCCGGAGCGGCCGCAGCCGGGGCCGGCGCAGCGGCCTTGGCCGGCGCTTCAGCGGCGCCTTCGGACTCCAGCAGCACGACCACGGCGCCTTCGGACAGGGTATCGCCCAGCTTGACCTTGATTTCCTTGACCACGCCGGCGGCCGAGGACGGCACTTCCAGGGTCGCCTTGTCCGATTCCAGGGTCACCAGACCCTGATCCTTCTTCACCGTGTCGCCGACGGCGACCAACACTTCGATCACCGGCACATCGCTGTAATCGCCGATGTCGGGAACCTTGACTTCAATCGTGGCCATGGTGGGTTTTCCTCGTGCCCGCGCGGCGGTGCCGGCGGGCTGTCACTGCATCTGTTCACGCGGCCGCGCCAGGGGCAGCGGCCGCACGGTGGGGGCGAAGCGGTGCCTTACAGCAGCACGCGGCGCATGTCGGCCAGTACCTGCGACAGGTACGTGGTGAAGCGTGCGGCCAGGGCGCCGTCGATGACGCGGTGGTCGTAGCTCAGCGACAGCGGCAGCATCAGCTTCGGTGCGAATTCCTTGCCGTTCCAGACCGGTTGGATGGACGACTTGGAGACGCCGAGGATGGCCACTTCCGGTGCATTGACGATCGGGGTGAACGCGGTGCCGCCGATGCCGCCCAGCGAGCTGATCGAGAAGCAGCCGCCGCTCATGTCGGCCGGACCCAGCTTGCCGTCGCGCGCCTTCTTGGCCAGTTCGCCGGTTTCCTGCGCGATCTGCACCACGCCCTTCTTGTCCACGTCGCGGATGACCGGCACGACCAGACCGTTCGGCGTGTCGGCGGCGAAGCCGATGTGGAAGTACTTCTTCAGGGTCAGGTTCTCGCCGCTGGCATCGAGCGAAGCGTTGAATTCCGGGAACTTCTTCAGCGCTGCGGCGCTGGCCTTGATCAGGAAGGCGAGCATGGTCAGCTTGATGCCGGCCTTCTCGTTCTCCTTGTTCAGCGCCACGCGCAGGCCTTCCAGGTCGGTGATGTCGGCCTGCTCGAACTGGGTGACGTGCGGAATCATCGCCCAGTTGCGGGCCAGGTTCGCACCGGAGATCTTCTTGATGCGCGACAGCGGCTGGACTTCGGTCTCGCCGAACTTGCTGAAATCGACCTTCGGCCACGGCAGCAGGTTCAGGCCACCACCGGCAGCGACTGCAGCACCGCCGGCCGCTGGCACGCCACCGCTGAGTGCGGCCTTGACGAACTTCTGCACGTCACCCTTGGTGATGCGGCCACCCTTCTCGGTGCCGTTGATCTGCAGCAGGTCCACGCCCAGTTCGCGGGCGAACACACGCACCGCCGGGGTGGCATACGGCACCTTGGCCGGCAGCACGCCATCGGCGTTGAACTGCACCGGCGGGCTGGACGGGGTACCGGCCGAGGCGATCTCGCGGGCCGCCAGCTTGTCCGGCTGCGCCGGCACAGCGACCGGCTCGACCTTGGTGGCGGTCTCGGCGGCAGCCGGAGCAGCGGCTGCGGCAGCCTTGGTCGGCGCCGGCGCGGCAGCGCCCTCGGCTTCGATGATGGCGACCACGTTGCCCTGCGACAGATTGTCGCCGACCTTGACCTTGATCTCCTTGACCACACCGGCCACCGACGACGGCACTTCCATGGTGGCCTTGTCGCTTTCCAGCGAGACCAGGCCCTGGTCCTTCTTGACCGTGTCGCCCACGGCGACCAGCACTTCAATGACCGGAATGCCGGCGTAGTCGCCGATATCCGGCACCCGCGCTTCAACCGCACCACCGCTGGCAGCCGGAGCGGCCGGCGCAGCTGCGGCCGGGGTCGGCGCGCTCTGGGTAGCAGCAGCCGGGGCAGCCGCCTTGGCCGGTGCCGGCGCAGCCGCCGCCGGCTTGGCGGCTTCGCCTTCGGCCACTTCGATCAGGGCCACGACCTTGCCCTCGGACAGGCTGTCGCCGACCTTGACCTTGAGTTCCTTGACCACGCCAGCCACCGAGGACGGCACTTCCATGGTCGCCTTGTCGCTTTCCAGCGTCACCAGGCCCTGGTCCTTCTTGACCGTGTCGCCGACGGCGACAAGCACCTCGATTACCGGGATATCGCTGTAGTCACCGATATCGGGGACAAGTGCTTCCTTGATTTCGGCCATGGGGATAACTCCGGCAATCTGGTGTAGGGAAACGTCTATTGTGCGGCCAGCGGGGGCCAGCGCCAACCGTTACAGGTGTTTTCAGTACGCACGCAGCCGGGACACGCTGTTGTCCATGGGTTGTGGCTGCATCCAGTCGGTAGCGTATTGTCCGGACGATGTCCGCCTCATGTCGCCAGTACGTCGGCTACCGGCTGCCAAGCCTGGCGCAGCCGTGGCAGCGACCAGGCCGCATTGGCCGGGCTGGTGGACGGCAGTGCCAGCAGCCTTGGCGGGGCCTCCAGGCAGGGCAGCACCCAACGCTGGAATGCCTTCAGCGATGCGGCGCCGTTGCAGCCGATCAGCTCCAGCTCAGGAAGCGAAGCGATCAATGCCGGCAGCGCATTGGGCACTTCCGTGCCGCGCACGATATCCGCATCGAGGCTGCCGCGCCGCTCGCACCGGCCGATCACGTCCCACAGGCCAACACCTGCCGCCTGTAGTGCCTGCAGTCGTTGCGCATGGGGCAGACCCGCGTCGAATCCGCAGATATCCGCCAGCAGCGGCCAGAAACGATTGCGCGGATGCGCGTAGTAACGCTGCTCCTGCAGCGACGCCACGCCGGGCATCGAGCCCAGCAGCAGCACCCTGCAATCCACGTTCACCTGCGCTTGCAGGCCAATGCACATCGTTGCCGCGCTCACATCTTCTCCAACTGAATGAATGCCGCCGATGACCGGAAACCCCATCAATACAGGCTTTTCGCGCTGATCGCTGAACAAGGACAACTATTTTTTAACGCGCGTCGGATTCGATTCATGTTGAGGCGACTACGGTGTGCTCGCCCCGCAACCGGGGGCCCAAAACAAGAAACATTAGGAGATACCCCCATGCGCTCCATCCGTATCCTGAGTCTCGCCCTGCTGACCTCCGCCGCGTTCGCGCCGGCCGCTTTCGCCCAGGACAGCAGCAGCACCGACACCGCTTCGGGCAAGCATTTTGCCGTTGTTGGCGGCATCTCGCTGCTGGAACCGAAGAACGACCCGATCACCGGCGTGAAGAAGACCGATGGCGGCCCGGCGCCGACCGTCAGCTTCAGCTACTACATCAACGACAACTGGGCCGTTGAACTGTGGGGCGCTGCCGACAAGTTCGACAACACCTTCAAGGGCCCGAACAACGCCCGCGTTGGCTCGGTTGAGCAGCAGCCGGTCGCCCTGAGCGGCCAGTACCACTTCGGCCAGGCCGACAACGTGTTCCGTCCGTTCGTGGGCGTGGGCTACTACCAGTCGACCTTCAGCAACGAGAAGCTGGGCAACGGCGCTGACACCGACATCCGCTTCAAGGATGCCAAGGGCGTGATCGGCACCGTCGGCGTCGACATGAACATCAACTCCACCTGGTTCGCCCGTGCCGACGCCCGCTACATGCGCGCCCGCCCGGACATCAAGGTCGGCGGCGAGAAGATCGGCGAAGCCAAGATGGATCCGTGGACCGTCGGCTTCGGCATCGGCGCCCGCTTCTGATCCAGGCTGCACCTGCTTCACTGATGTAACGCGACGGGCCCTTCGGGGCCCGTCGTCGTTTCCGTCACCTGCTGTCTGTAGAGTCAACTGTCAATCGACTGTCCTTTCAAAAGTCGAGCATGGCTCGACTCTACAAAAGGCAGTCGACTGACGGTCGACTCTACGCACACACAGAATGCGGAGGCGCGATGCACGAAATCGACCTGCTGGTGATCGGTGGCGGCATCAACGGTGCCGGCATCGCCCGTGATGCGGCCGGCCGGGGCCTGCGGGTGATGCTGTGCGAGCAGCACGATCTGGCCGCGCACACCTCCAGTGCGAGCAGCAAACTGATCCACGGCGGCCTGCGCTATCTGGAACAGGGCGAGCTGGGCCTGGTGCGCAAGGCCCTCGGCGAACGCGAGGTGGTCCGCCGGCAGGCGCCCCATCTGGTCCATCCATTGCGCTTCGTACTACCGTGGGAACCGCACCTGCGCCCGCGCTGGATGTTGCGCGTGGGACTGTGGCTGTACGACCACCTGGGCCGGCGCAGCCCGGCATTTCCCGCATCGCGCGCTCTGGACCTTCAGCGTGATCCGCTCGGCCCCTGGCTCGCCCCGGATCTGCGGCAGGCCTTCAGCTACGCCGACGCGCAGGTGGATGACGCGCGGCTGGTACTGCTCAACGCCCTGGACGCTGCCCAGCGTGGCGCACAGTTGCATGTGCGCAGCCGCTGCATCGAACTGCGCCCTGTGCAGGGCCGTTGGCAGGCCGTACTGGAATCCGCCGATGGCCAGCAGCATGTGACCGCGCGTGCCGTCGCCAATGCGGCCGGCCCATGGGCCGGTGGCCTGCTGGAGCAGATGGAGGCACGCAGCGGCGGCGGTCCCGCACTGCGACTGGTGCAGGGCAGCCACATCGTGCTGCGCCGTCCCTGGCCCGATGACAGTGCCTGCCTGCTGCAGCAACCCGATGGCCGCGTGGTGTTCCTGCTGCCGTTCGCCCACGATCATCTGCTGGTCGGCACCACCGACACCGACTACCGCGGCGATCCGGCACGCTGCAGCGTGCTGCCCTCCGAGGTCGCCTACCTGTGCGAAGCGGCCAATCGCTACCTGCGCGAACCGATCAGTGCAGATGATGTGGTCTGGCAGTTCGCCGGTGTGCGTCCGCTGCTGGCCGACCCGGACCCGCGTGCGGCAAAGCTGAGCCGCGACTACCGCCTTCAGCTGCAGTCCAACCCGGCGCCGGCGCTGCACGTGCTGGGCGGCAAGCTGACCACCTACCGGGTGCTGGCCGAGGAAGCGCTGGAGCTGCTGCGACCGGCCCTGCCGCAGATGGGCCCGGCGTGGACAGCACGCGGAGACCCGCTGCCGGGCAGCGACTGGGGTGACGCCACACAGGCGCGCTCCCGCCTGCAGGCGCTGGCACCGTGGTTGCCCGCCGAGATTGCACGCCGCTGGGCCGGCGCCTACGGCAGCCGCAGCGCGGAGCTGCTGCATGGCCTGCAGGGCGTGAACGATCTTG
Source organism: Stenotrophomonas sp. GD03654 (assembly GCF_029845105.1). Lineage (NCBI taxonomy): Bacteria > Pseudomonadati > Pseudomonadota > Gammaproteobacteria > Lysobacterales > Lysobacteraceae > Stenotrophomonas > Stenotrophomonas sp. GD03654. Next base: position 85,095 of record NZ_JAOCLC010000012.1, read on the forward strand.
GTGAGGACTTTGGCGGCGGCCTGCATGCGCGCGAAGTGGCTTTCCTGCGCGACCACGAATGGGCCTTGAATGCCGAGGACGTGCTGTGGCGGCGGAGCAAGCTGGGGTTGCGGCTGGATGCTGCGCAGGTGGCCCGGCTGCAGGCGTGGATCGATAGACGGTAGAGTCGAGCTTGCTCGACTGACATGAAAAGCAGTCGAGCAAGCTCGACTCTACCAACACCATCGCCATCGGAGACGCTGCATGACGCCCCGCTACGTGCTGGCCATCGACCAGGGCACCACCAGTTCCCGCGCGATCCTGTTCGACCGCGCTGGCGACATCGTCGGCAGTGCGCAGCGTGAGTTCGCGCAGATCTTCCCGCAGCCCGGCTGGGTCGAGCATGACCCGCGCGAGATCCTTACCAGCGTCTATGCCACGCTGACCGAACTGTTCAGCCGTGCCCAGGTCGACCCGCGCCACATCGCCGCACTGGGCATCACCAACCAGCGCGAAACCACCGTGGTCTGGGATCGTGCCACCGGCCAGCCGATCCACAACGCCATCGTCTGGCAGTCGCGGCAGAGCCACGCCATCTGTGAGCGGCTGAAATCCGAAGGGCACGAGGCGCTGGTCCGCGAGCGCACCGGTCTACTGATCGACGCCTATTTCTCCGCCACCAAGGTGCGCTGGATTCTTGACCACGTGGAGGGCGCGCAGCAGCGCGCCGAGCGCGGCGAACTGCTGTTCGGCACCATCGACAGCTGGCTGGTGTGGAACCTCAGTGGTGGCCAGGCGCACGTGACCGACTACAGCAACGCCGCGCGCACCCTGCTGTTCAACATCCACACGCTGGACTGGGATGACGACCTGCTGGCGCTGCTGGACATCCCGCGCGCGATGCTGCCGCAGGTGCGCGACTCCAGCGCGGTGTACGCACACACGCGGCCGCAGTTCTTCTTCGATCATCCGATCCCGATCGCCGGCATCGCCGGAGACCAGCAGGCGGCGCTGTTCGGCCAGGCCTGCTTCCAGCCGGGCATGGTCAAGAACACCTATGGCACCGGCTGCTTCATGCTGATGCACACCGGTACGCAGGCGGTGCGTTCGCGCAACGGACTGCTGACCACCATCGCCTGGGGCCTGGACGGGCGCGTGGAATATGCACTCGAAGGCTCGATCTTCATCGCCGGCTCGGTGGTGCAGTGGCTGCGCGATGGGCTGCGCATGATCGAGCGCGCCAGCGACAGCCAGGCACTGGCCGCGCAGGTGCCCGACAGCGGCGGCGCTTACCTGGTGCCGGCGTTTGTCGGCCTCGGTGCACCCTATTGGCGCAGTGATGTGCGTGGCGCGATGTTCGGATTGACCCGTGGCACGCGCAAGGCGCACTTCGTGCGCGCCGCGCTGGAAGCAATGGCCTACCAGACCCGCGACGTACTCGATGCAATGCAGTCCGATGCCGGTATCGCGCTGACCGAACTGCGCGCCGACGGCGGTGCGATCGGCAACGACTTCCTGGCCGGGTTCCAGGCCGACATCCTCGGTGTGCCGCTGCTGCGGCCGCGACTGACCGAGACCACCGCGCTGGGTGCGGCCTACCTGGCCGGCCTGGCAGTGGGGTTCTGGTCCAGCCGCGAACAGATCGCCGCGCAGTGGGGCCTGGACCGGCGCTTCGAGCCACAGATGGACGTGGCCCGGCGCGAGAAACTGTATGCAGGATGGCAGCAGGCCGTTGCCGCTACCCTCGCCTTCCACGTCGATTGAAACTTCAATGCCCGCCCGGCTGCGGCACGTGGAGTGACACTGTAGAGCCGAGCCATGCTCGGCTGCCGCTGGCGGGATACCGCAAAAAGCAGAGCCGAGCATAGGCTCGGCTCTACAGGGGAATGGGCGCTGGCGTCAGAACGCCGGCAGCACCGCGCCCTTGTACTTGGTCTCGATGAAGGCCTTCACCTGCGGGCTGGTCAGCGCCTTGGCCAGCTTCTGCACGCGGGCGTCGTCCTTGTTGTCCGGGCGTGCGACCAGGAAGTTCACATACGGCGAGTCCTTGCTCTCGATCGCCAGGGCATCCTTGGTCGGGTTGAGGCCGGCGTCCAGCGCGTAGTTGGTGTTGATCAGGGCCAGGTCGACCTGGTCCAGCACGCGCGGCAGCATCGCCGAGTCCAGCTCGCGGAACTTCAGGTTCTTCGGATTGGCGGTGATGTCACGCAGGGTCGACAGCGCGTTGGTCGGATCCTTCAGCTCGATCACGCCGGCCTTGTGCAGCAGGATCAGCGCGCGGCTGTTGTTGCTCGGATCGTTCGGGATCACCACGTCGGCCCCTTCGCGCAGCTCGGCCAGCGACTTGATCTTGCGCGAGTACGCACCGAACGGTTCGATGTGCACGCCGATCACCTTCACCAGATCGGTCTTGCGATCGCGGTTGTAGGCGTCCAGGTACGGCTCGGTCTGGAAGTAGTTGGCGTCCACCTGCTTCTGCACCAGCTGATCGTTGGGCTGCACGTAGTCGTTGAACACGCGCACGTCCAGGTCCACGCCTTCCTGCTTCAGGATCGGCTTGACCACTTCAAGGATCTCGGCATGCGGCACGGCCGTGGCGGCCACCACCAGCTTCTGCGAGGGTTCGCCGGACTTGCCGCAGGCAGTCAGGGCCAGCGCAGCGGCAAGCAGGGGCAGCAACAGGGTCTTCTTCATGGGCGGAAGGCTTCTCGGGGGAGGTCAGGAGTTGTCGTAATTGCTCAGGGCGAGCTCAAGCAGCGCCTTGGCCTGTTCGCGCAGCATCACCGGCTCGACGATCTCGGCATCCGAGCCGTAGTGCAGCACGTCCATCAGCAGCTCGCGCGAGACGCTGTACGGCACCTTCAGTTCATAGCGGCCATCGGCCAGGAAGCGGCCCTGCTGCTTGGAATGCCAGTGCTCGTCGGCCACCCAGCGCGCGGCCTTGGCGCTGAACAGAATGGTCGCCCAGCCCTTCGGCGCGCCGGAGAAGATGCCGTAGCTGGCCCCCAGCTGCTCGTCCAGCTCGCTGTCGGCCACATCGCGGGCGGTGCTGTCGATCACCCGCGCCTTGTGGATGCGATCCACGGCAAAGCTGCGCAGCGCCTCGCGGTCATGGTCCCAGGCATCCAGGTACCAGTTGTCGCGATAGTGGGTCAGGCGCTGCGGCGAAACGGTGCGCTTGGTCGGCTCGTCGGTGGAACGGGCGCGGTACTCGAACGCCAGCTGGCGGCGCTCCAGCACGGCTGAAGCCACGCTGCGGAAGCTGCCTTCATCGAACTTGCGACCGCGGTGCGGAATCACCCGCACACGGTCCACCGGCCAGCTGGAGACGCCGGCCTGGGCGGCCAGCAGGCTCTCGATGCGCTGCTGCAGCGGTGCCAGCACCGAGGACAGCACACCGCCGCCGGTCCGCGCCAGCAGATGCTGCGAGGCCAGCAGGGCATGCAGTTCCTCCGAGCTCAACCACAGGCCGGGCAGCTCGAAGCGGTCGCTCTCGTCGGCCTGGTAGCGGAAGCCCGCCTCGCCGTCGCCTTCGATCGGTGCCATCAGCGCATCGCGCAGGAAGGCCAGGTCGCGGTAGACGGTGGCACGGGAACAACCGAGCTTGTCCTGCAGGGTCGCCACCGTCACCGGATAGCGTGCGGACTTGAGCAGACGATGCAGGGCGGTGATGCGTTCGTATCGGTCCATACCCCCGATTATGTCCGAGTCGCGGGTCTTGTGTGGGACGTTTGGGCTATCGTGGTCGCCCCCACCCCTCTGGAACACCCGATGCGCCGGTTGCCTGCCCTGTCCCTGCTGGCCTGCCTGCTGCTGGCCGCCTGTGATCGCGCGGCCGCGCCGGCCAGCACCGAAGCGCCCGTGCCGGCTGCGGATCCGGCGCAGGCAGTGCTGGGCGCCAGCCAGCGCTTCTCGGCCCTGCGCAGCTTCCACGCCGAACTGGAGGTGCTGGGTGCGCCGCAGCCGGTGCGCAGCGCCATGGACTTCGTCGCCCCCGACCGTTTCCGGGTGCAGACCCCGGCCGGGCCGCAGACCATCATCGGCGACACCATGTTCCTGCAGGCCGAGGGTGCGGTCCGCCAGGTGCCAACCCCACCGGGCCTGCTGGAGCAGTGGCGCAATCCGCTGCCGGCCGATGCCCTGCCCGCCGACCTGCAGGCCGAAGACCTGGGCAGCCAGTCGCTGGATGGCGTCGAAACCCGTCACTACCGGCTGCGTGGCGCCCAGCCCGGCGAACGCCTGGAATACTGGGTGGACGCCCAGGGCCTGCCACGGCAGATCGTGCGCAGCGGCAGCAGCAATGGCCGCAGCTTCCAGCTGCGCCTGCGCTATTCGCGCTTCAACGACCCGGCATTGCGCGTCGATCTGCCCTGAATAGGCGATCGCGGCAACGTTCGCTGAAGCGCGCATTGGATCGATTCGGACCGCCATCACGCTTCCAGTATCATCACCGGCTGTCAATCGCTTCGGAGAAGCCCCGATGTCCCTGCGCGTGTCCCTGCTGATCCCCCTGCTGCTGTGCGCACCGCTCGCATATGCGCAGGATGCCTCCGAACTGGCGGCGATGTCCTCGCCGTGGAGCGGCAGTGGCGGCGAGCTCGGTTTCGCTTCGGCACGTGGCAACAGCAGCACCGAGAGCTTCAACGGCCGCCTGCGCCTGCGCTACACCGACGGCGACTGGGTGCACAGCATGGATCTGTTCGGCCTGCGCTCCAGCTCCAAGGTGACCGAGACCAACGACGACGGCACCACCACCCGCCGCAACAACACCACCGCCAACCGCTACACCGGCAGTGCCGGCAGCGCGCTGCAGCTGGGCGAGCACCGCCAGCTGACCGCGACGGTGCGTACCGAACGCGACGACTTCGCCACCTACGACCGCCAGAGCTCGTTCGGTCTGGGTTACGGCACCCGCCTGTGGAACACCGAGCGCTTCTCGTTCGACGCGCAGATCGGCCCCGGTGTGCGCCGCACCCACAGCACCGAGGACGACCGCACCCGCACCGGCATGATCGGCCGTGGCCTGTTCGACATGAAGTACTCGTTGACCGACAACACCGACCTGGTCAACACCCTGCTGGTCGAATCGGGTTCCTACAACACCTTTGGCCAGAACGACTTCGGTGTTTCGGTGAGCATGAACGAGCATCTGGCGCTGAAGGCCGGCTGGCAGGCGCGTTACAACAGTGACGTGGCCGAGGACAAGCGCAAGACCGATACGCTGACCACGATGAACGTGGTCTACAAGTTCAAATAAGCAGAACGGGCGCCAGGGCGCCCGTCTTCTTTTTGTAGAGTCGAGCCATGCTCGACTGCTGTTGGCCGGCCCGTCGAGCAGGCCCGCCTCTGCGAAAAGAGCAGTCGAGCATGGCTCGACTCTACAGATGCGTGGCTCAGACGTTCAGCAGTTCGCCTGCACCGGCATCCAGCAACAGCTTCGCCACACGCTGGCCCAGCGCTTCCGGGTCGCTGGCCGGACCCACCGCCTCGGCACGCACCGCACGGCCATCGCTGGCGCTGCCAACCAACCCCTGCAGGTGCAGGTCGTCGCCCTGCCACTGCGCGATGGCCGCTACCGGCACATGGCAGCTGCCATGCAACGCACGGTTCATCGCCCGCTCGGCCTCCACGCAGGCACGCGTGGCCGCGTCATCAAGCTGGGCGAACAGCGCCATCAGGCGCGCATTGCCACCATCGCACTCCACTGCCACCGCGCCCTGCGCCGGGGCCGGCAGCCACTGCGGCGGCTGCAGGCGCGCGACGATGCGCTCGCCCAGGCCCAGCCGCTCCAGGCCGGCCACGGCCAGCACGATGGCGTCGTAGCCACCGTTGTCGAGCTTGGCCAAGCGGGTATTGACGTTGCCGCGCAGGTCCAGCAGCTCCAGGTCCGGGCGCAGCGCGCGCAGCTGGGCCTGGCGACGCAGCGACGAGGTCCCGACCCGCGCGCCGATCGGCAGCGCGTCCAGCGAGGCGTACAGATTGGAAACGAAGCCATCGGCGGGATCGTGGCGGGTCAGCATGGCCGGCAACGCGAACGGTGTATCCAGTTCCATCGGCACGTCCTTGAGCGAATGCACGGCGCAGTCGGCCTCGCCACGCAGCATGGCCAGCTCCAGTTCCTTCAGGAACAGGCCCTTGCCACCGATGGCGGCCAGCGAACGGTCGAGCACCTCGTCACCGCGGGTGCTCATCGGCACCAGTTCCACATGCAGGCCGGGATGGGCCTGGCGCAGGCGGTCGGCGACGTGTTCGCTCTGCCAGAGGGCGAGCGGGCTCTTGCGGGTGGCGATGCGGACGGTTTCCATCCGGTCATTATCGCGCCTTCGGCGCGGATACGGCCAACGGCGGAGCCCCTCGTGGCTGGCTGGGGGGCGTGAAAGCAACAGCCGTGCTTGGCCGGGCGGGATGGGGTCGCGGGGGACGCCG